>JANOGQ010000076.1:0-4667 GCA_031406105.1 Lysobacterales bacterium
TTCTGAAGCCAACTGACCGCCCTGGACAGGTCCCGGTCAAGGCCGCCGGTGCCGAAATAGTACATTTCACCGAGGCGATACTGGGCAGGCGCGAAGTCCAGCGCAGCGGAGCGCCGGAACCAGTAGGCAGCCTGTTGATAATCGATAAACACCGACTCGCCATTGGAGTACATCATGGCAATATTGTATTGGGCTGATGCATGACCCAACTCCGCAGCTTTGGTATAAAGTTCGAACACTTTCTGCAAATTCGCCGATCCACTCAATCGCACAGCTTCCTGGTAGAAGATGTCGGCTTGCCGGGTTTCGGCCCAAGCAGCCGATTGCAGCAACAGGGTCAGCGTTACAGTAAATGTTTTCAGAAGTCTGTTCATTGCCTTGCGAAGAAAGGATAATTTTTACTCTAAACCCAGAAGTTACACACCAGCTTGCGAACCGGCTTGCGTAGCGGCTTACGGACAACCATGCCAGCCCAGCATCAGCAATGACAATTCCGAAAATCATTCACCAGACCTCTGGCCACAAGCAATTGCCGCCGCTGTTGGTGGAAAGTATTGCAGAACTCAGAGCACACAATCCGGGCTGGGAATACCGCTACTACAACAATCAGACAGTGGCAGACTATATCCAGCAACACTTTCCGCAGCATTATGCAACATACCAGCGGATCAATCCGAAATATGGCGCCGCACGGGCCGATCTGTTTCGCTACCTGCTGATGTATCGCGAAGGCGGTGTATACCTGGATATCAAAAGCACCTTTACCCGGCCGCTGGACCAGCTACTGAAATCCACTGACAGTTACCTTCTGTCCCACTGGACCAATGGACCAGGCACAGCGCATGAACTCTGGGGCACCTACCCGGAAATCGCCAATCCCAGAGGTGAATTTCAACAGTGCTTTATTGCCTGCACACCCGGTCATGCATTCCTGGCCGCAGTGATTGGGCAGGTCAGCCAAAGCATTCGCAACTATGATGTTGCGCGTGACGGGGTTGGCACACGTCTGGTACACCTCACCGGGCCGGTGGCCTATACCCTGGCCATCACGCCATTGCTGCAACGCTATCAGTACAGGATGGTTGAAAGCGGATCAGACCTGGCTTTTGTCTACAACTATTACAAGCTGGCCAGCGGCCGCAAACACAAAGAACTATTCGACCACCATTACAGTTTGCTGGACGAACCCATCGTGCTGGCCGAGTCGATCACAATGGCCCAACAGCCATGAACAGCAGAACTGCTTCGCCCGGATATGCAAGCACATCAGAAGCCCTCAAAACAAAGCCAGCAATGGCGACGATCAAGCCCGCGCGGCAGCCGATCAGCTAGTTTGTGGCCTGTAGGAGCGCGCCTTGCGCGCGACCCGCCCGGTCGGCCGCAATGCGGCCTCCTACATGCGACCCGCCCGGTCGGCCGCAATGCGGCCTCCTACACAGACGCTTTAACCCAGAACCAATACATTCGCCAGCCAGAGGAACAAACCCATGCTGACAACGTCGGTGGCTGTGGTCAGAAAAATACTGGAAGCCAGGGCCGGGTCAGCGCCAAATTTTTTCAAACCCAGGGGCACCAGCACACCGGTAATTCCACTTGCCAGGCAGGCGCCCGTCATGGCCAGAAATACCACCATCCCGAGTATCACAGGCTCATCTCCACCCGAGAATTTGGCGTAAAAATACATGGCAATGCCCGCCACAACGCCGACCGCAGCGCCATTGGTAAGTCCGAGCAAGGTCTCTTTGATCAGCACATGCCGGAATATTCCCGGCCTGAATTCGTTCAGTGTAATCGCGCGAATGGTGACGGCGAGTGCCTGACAGCCGGTATTTCCCGATTGGCCGGCCAGCACTGGCAGAAAAGCGGCCAACACCACCAACTGTGCAATAGTGTCCTCAAACAGCCCGACTACAAACGCAGCCAAAAAAGCCGTTAGCAGATTGATTTGCAGCCAGGGATGGCGCATGCGAAAAGCCGGTAGCCAGTTGGTGATGGCATGCTCTTCCTTGTCAACACCTACCATGCTGCCGTATTGCGCGCTGAGTTCAAAATTCTGGTGTTCAAACAACATGAAGCCCTGCACTACACCAAGCAAAAAGCCTTTATCATCACAAACCGGGTATAGCGGATAATGCCGATACACCACTTCCTTCATGGCTTCACCGATATCTTCATCGGGCCGCAGCGAAAAGGGTTCCAGCAGCATGACGTCCTCAACAGTGTCATCGGGGCCAGCCAGCAGGAGGTCGCGCATGGCCACAATACCCAGCAGCTTCCGATCCTGATCAACGATGTATCCGTAGGTGATCAGGGTGTCATGCGTCCATTCGCGGACCTTCTCCACAGCGTCCGCAACCTTCTCGTCAGGAGCAAAAACTGAAACCGCCGGTTCCATCAGGCGGCCAACGCTGCCATCCGGAAAATTCTGGGCTACTTCCCAGTTATCACCGACATGATCACCGGCGAACCCGGCAATCGCTTCGCGGCGTTTGTTCGGGAAACGCAGGAGAATTCGGTAAGCCGGCGCCGGATGCAGGTGTTGCAAAACAGCACCCACGGTCTCGTCCGATTCCAGCAACAGGATCCGCGCCACATCCAGCGGTGCCCGCCTTTGCGCTTCTGTAATCAGGTGCTGCAGGCGGGGATCCGACAGGCCGGTATTTGTCCCTATGCCCTGGGTGGTTGGTTCCATGCTCCCTGAACTCCTTCTATACGGAAGCTCAAGGGTACTTCTGGTGAGCTGAAAACACCAGATTGGAAGGGATAAATCAAGGAAACTATGAAGAAATCAAAATTTCCCCAAGCCGGCTTCTCTCAATCTTCCTTGCGTGACTTCATTTCACGCTCAAGACGCTGATCTTCATCGTTGGAATAAGCTGTGGCAGCCGCCAACAGAACAGAGGGATGCAGGCGCACCACATAGTCCGGATTGGTGTACTGGAAGTGAATCAAGCCATCGGTGCCGATCAGGAAGGTGGATGGTGCCGGCAACGCCCGATGCGACTCACCGGAAACTTCTTCGAGATTGATGCCGTACTCCAGGTACTTGGCGTTGACTTCGTCACTCAGACGAAAGGCGATACCGAATGCACGCATGGCTTCCAGCTTCGCATCGGAATACACCAGATAGCCTATGTCCGGTTGCTCGAGGCTTTCATAGAGAAGCTCCGGCTTGTCCGGGCTGATAAACCAGAGATCAAAACCCAGGCCTTTCAATTCGGCTTCTGCCTTCCTCAGCTCCGCCAGGTGCAGGTTGCAGTAGGGGCACCAGCCACCCCGGAAAAATGTCAGGATGACGGGCTTCTGCAAATTTGAGGGGTCAAAGTTCACTTCTGCGCCGGTGGCATCACGCAGTTGGAAAGCTGGAGCTGCCATACCCGGCAATAAGGGTTGCACCTCATTGGCATCTCCGTGAATGTCGCTCCGGTCCCCGCCTGCCAGTGTTTGATCAGGCACGCAAAGCAGCAGCATGGAGAGTGTCAATACGATGATATTGAATGGCATGATTCCTTAACTCCCCAGCCTGTGGGCTGGTTGGTACGCAATTAGCCCAGAAGACCTTGTGCCGCCCGGCTTTCTTTCAGCGGCTTTAATCAAGCCCAAGAAATTCCAGCGAGCGGCTTTCCAGGTAATTGTAAAAAGGATTCCAGCGCAGCCGCAGCATCTGCGCTGCAGGGATCTGCAATACACCGCGTTCACCGCGCAATGCCAGCGTGCCCAACTGGATTCCGGGACTGTCGCTGCCGGGTTGCCCGCCATACAGCGGGTCGGTGGGCGGAAACGGCAATGCAACGTGGGTAAGAGAATAAAGGTCGTCGGGCCAAGCCATTGGCAGATCCTGCATCGTCGGCACCTTTGCAGCAGGTGTCCAGGTTTTCAGCCCAACCTGTCGGCTTTGCGGGTTCTGATTGGTCAACAGGCGCAAGATATAGGTCTTCGCCGGATTGCGCAGCAAAGCATCCACAATGCCTTGTTGATTCCATTGCAGCAGCTGCTCGATACCCGTGCGGCGGTTGATATCAAACAACACCAGTTCGTGTCCCCCATCGGGCAGGCGATCGAACAGGTGGTCGACGAGCGCAGTCACCTCTACGGTTGCATCCACCACCGAAGAAAACGCCAGGATGGGAGCGATACCTTCAATCTCGCCGGTGTTGGCGGATGAGATGCTCGGTCGCATCCATCCGCACCAGGCCGAACTCCTCGACGATGCGGTCGTACTCCTCTCGGATCATGCCCTGGAAGATCCGGAACGATTCGTACGGGTCGTCGCTCAGGGCGAGATCCATGCCGGCCTCGTAGAACTTGAGCGCGGGCCGGCCCTCGAGGATGCGGCGGATCGCCTCGTCGAGCGGCACGTCGAAGTAGAAGGCGATCGTCGGCTGCGGCGCCAAGGAGTAGAGCTTGCGCAGCCACGGCTTGTGCACTCCGCGAACGCCGTCGCGCGCGAACGCGGTGTAGACGTAGCGATCGGCCAGCACGATCGCGCCGGCTTCCAGCGCCGGCAGGATCTGCATGTGCACGCGACTGGCGAAGTCGGCCGCGTGGATCAGGCTGAACGTCATCGGCGAGAGCAGCCGCAGGTCCTTCGCGCGCTTGGTGATCTCCTTCACCAGCGGCGACGAATTCCATTCCGAATGGAAGACGCAGTAGCCCTTCGCGATGAG
>JANOGQ010000122.1:0-1656 GCA_031406105.1 Lysobacterales bacterium
GCGGCGATCCTCGGCGGCACATTGGCTGTACTGGTGATTTTCGTTTTCCTGCGCAACTGGTGGTTTACCCTGACCATTGGAATTTCTATCCCGATCTCGATCATTGCCACCTTCTTTTTTATGGGCCAGAGTGGCATCACACTCAACATCATGTCGCTGGGGGGTATTGCATTGGCATCTGGAATGTTGGTGGACAATGCGATCGTGGTTCTGGAAAACATCAGCCGCTACCGGCAGGCGGGAGAGGGCCTGGTCAGTGCCGCACGTAAGGGCGCCAGCGAAGTAGGTGGCGCGGTTATTGCCTCTACGCTCACTACTGTGGCCGTTTTCCTGCCGCTGGCTTTTGTCGATGGAGTTGCCGGTCAATTGTTTCGTGATCAGGCGCTGACAGTTTCTTTTGCTTTGCTGGTTAGTCTGTTTGTGGCCTTGTCGTTGATACCCATGATGGCTTCATTACGCGGCCACAATGACAAAGTAGCACCTTCCGGCAACAGTCGGTTTGGCAGCTGGTTTCAGGTCCGTTACGAAATTCTGCTGGCGAGTGCTTTGCAACGCCGTGTTTTGACACTGTCATTGTCGGCGGGCTTGTTTGTTGTTGCAGTTTATATGCTGAGTCAGATCGGCACTGAGCTGGTTCCGCAATTGCAGCAGGGTCGTTTCAACATCACACTGGAAGCGACACCCGGCACGCCCCTGGCAGAAACCGATGCGGTGCAGACAGCAATCCAGAATCTGGCTGCTGCAGACAATTCGGTGGCGCAGGTATTCGGTGTTGCGGGTTCGGGAAATCGTATTGATGCCAATCCCACTGAAAGCGGTGAGAATATTGCGCGCATGCTTATCAGCATGAGCACTGCAAGCAGCAGTCAGCAACAACAATCGCTTATAACCCGTTTACGCGAGCGGGCAAGGCAGATTGTCGGACTTGAAGCTACTTTTTCTTCGCCTGAATTATTGAGTTTCGACAAGCCTCTGGAGGTTGAAATTCAGGGTTACGACCTGGTCACCCTGCGTCAGGCCAGCGACCAGGTACTGGCTTTGTTGCGCCAGTCAGACCGTTTTACTGATGTGGAATCCAGCATGGAGCGGGGCCACCCGGAAGTGCAGATTTTTTTTGACCAGGAAAGAGCAGCAGCATTAGGTCTGACGGTAAGAGAGGTTTCAGACCAGGTGGTGGGCAAGATTCGCGGTCGGGTTGCAACGCGTTACAGCTGGCGTGATCGAAAGATCGATGTGCTGGTCAGAATCGGGGAAGATGAGCGTCAATCTATCAATGCAGTGCGCGATCTGATCATCAATCCACAAAGCGAACGCCCAGTGCCCTTGTCCTCAGTGGCAGAAATCGTGGTGGGCGAGGGGCCCGCTGAAATCCGTCGCAGTGATCAGGAGCGCATAGCCCTGATCGAAGCCAATCTGGCTTATGGATGCAAACTTTGTTGGCATGCTTGCGCCGCTTCGCGGCACGGATGCAGCGCAGCCCCTACCAGTTCGGTGCACACGATAAACGCTGCTCATTCTTCGGCAAATTCGGAACTTTTTTCGGTTCGACCGCGCAGGCAAACTCGAGCGCGAAACTTCAGCGGGGTTCCCGCGAGTGCTCTTCGAACGCGAGCAGCGGCGATGCAGTGAGCTCGCTGCATCAGTCCATCCCTCGGG
>JANOGQ010000167.1:0-16662 GCA_031406105.1 Lysobacterales bacterium
GTACTGAAAGCGGGTCGATGTGCTCGGGCAGATCGGAGGACAATTCCCAGCAATGGCCCTGGCCGGGGATCATGAACAGGCGCGCAAAATCCTGCACAGCCTTCTCACCACCCATGGTGGCTTCCAGGTTCTGGTAATAAGCCACACTCTGATCGGGCAACACCAGTGGGTCCTGCCAGCCATGCCACATCAGTAATTTGCCATCCGCGTCGCGGAAAGCCGTGAGGTCGGGGTTCGTGGCGTTCAGTAACTGGCCCTTGGCCTCAAGGCGCTCGGGATCCTTTTCGAAATCAAAATCCATGGCGGAATAGCCTGCGGGTACCTCTTCGGTAAAGCCCAGGTAACGGGCATAGTTACCGCCCAGGGCATTACCGGGAGCAATCTGGCCGGGAGGGTCGAGGAACCAGACCAGCCAGAAGCGCTCACTGCCAGGCGGTATGCCGGGATAAAGCTGCTGTCCGGCGGCATCGCGCGGGCCCTGGTACCAGCGTTGCAGTACGCCACGCTCTGCATCACTGAAGCAGGCTCCGCGTTCTTCTCCTGCCACAGCGTCAGCGCACTTCGGCAATTGTTCAAGATCAATGCTGCAGGCCCGCGGCTGGCTGATCCGGCCGTCCACCTCACCATCACTGCCGTCGCACTGGGCCAGCACCTGGGCTTCCAGCAAAGGCAACCTCGCAGCGAAATTTTCCGCCGTGATGATGCGTTGGCCAGCGGAAGTGGTGTTGGATTGCACCACCCAGGATCCATAAATACCGCCGTTCTGTGACAGGTTCAGCACCGAGCCGCCGGCAAAGATGCCATCAAAGCGTTCTGGGTAACGTTGCGCTGCCATGGCCGCCATGCGCCCACCATTGGAGCAACCACCGAAATAATTCCGTTGTGGCTCGCTGCCGTAAAAGGCCATCAGCAATTGCTGTGCGGCATCATCAGTCAGTGGAATGGACTCATGGGCATAGAGTGCTACCGCTTGTGGATTATTCAAAGCCCAGGCTGCTTCACCCAGTCCGCCCTCGTGGCCGGCATCGGTGGTGATGGCTGCGTAACCCTTCTGCAGTGCACCATTAATGCTGTTGGACCAACCGGGTTTGTCCGCCATCACTGAGCCGCAATAGCCGCCGCAGCCTGATTGGAACAGCTTGCCATTCCAGCCCTCCAGCGGCAGCCGCATCTCGAAGCCGATGGTTGGCTCAATGGTGCCGCGCACGGCGCAAAAGGCGGGCAGGTCTGCCCTGTCCGTCACGGTCTCGGTGGTCACTATGCGGATTCCGTCGAAGGTTTGCTGTGACAGTTGTGTGCAGTTTTGCGGAGTGCTGGCAAACAGTGCCGGGCTGGCCAGAAGATGAATGATCAGCAGCGCTGAGACGGGTAAGTAGGAAGTCTTCATAAAATGTTCCTGATCAGCCTTAGTTAGCCACCGAAAAATCCGGGTCGAAGGTCACATTGTGTATGTTCAAACCTTGTTCGCAGGCGCTACAAACCACTTCGGTTTTGAGAACTTTGCCGCAGGCCAGGTGTTGCAGTGCAATCACGGGCTGTTCACCATCGTAAAGCCAGCGCAGCGCCCATTCGTGCATTTGCAGCGCTACCCCGTAGAGCGCAGCACCTTTCTCGGTCAGCACGTATTTATGGCGCGGGGGTTTTTCCAGGTAAGGCACTTGCAACAGAATCTCGGCATTGACCAGAACCTTGAGCCGGTCTGCCAGGATGTTGGTGGCAATACCCAGCGCATTGGCGATCTCGTCATAACGGTTCAAGCCAAAAAACAGGGCAGCAATGACCAGTCCAGTCCAGCGATCACCGATCACATCCAGCACATGAAAAAAACGCCGGTCCACACCCGCTTCTGAATGCTGGCTGCTACCGGTACGTCGCTGGAAGCGGGCCGGAACGGTTTCCCTTGGCCCAGGAGCAGCCAGCTGGCGGATGGCCACCTCGCGCATGCTGACTTCATCTTTGCAGTGTCCGCAGCGGAAAACAGGCCGTGTTTTGTGACCACAGATTGTGTGGTGCAAATCTGGCGGGATATGGGCTTCCAAACTCCAGCGGGTTTCCCAGTCCCAGACGGACAGGATGTAGGGATAGAGATCCAAACCCTTTTTTGTCAGGCGATACTCGTAACGCGCCGGAGTTTCCTGATACTTCTGACGTTGCAGAATGCCGTGATCCAGCAGCGATTTGAGACGCGATGTGAGGGTGCCACGGGCTGCGCCACTGCGCTTGCGGAAGGCCTCGAATTGCCGCACACCCAGAAAGGCATCGCGCAGGATCAAACCTGCCCAACGGTCGCCAACTACCGCAAAAGCGCGAGCTACCGGGCTGTTGAGGATCAGTGCCGAGCCGGAAAGCTCGCTGGCTGATTTAATGTCCTTATTGTTCTTCAAACGCCTTTGTTCCGGGGCGGCAGCGGTATCAGGCCACTGGTGCTATCCATGTATTGCTGATAGCCGGGCTTTTCGCGCGCCAGCTTTTTATCCAGGGTTTTTTGTCCGGTGATGTTGATAACCAGGTAAGAGTATACGATGGGCCCGATAATGGTAAGCCAGCCGAGCGGCACTTCGCAGGCCACCAGGAAAATACCCCACCAGACGCACAGCTCACCAAAATAATTGGGGTGACGGGAATAGCGCCACAAGCCCGTTTGCAGCACCGTGCCTCGTTTGCCCAGGTCGGCTTTGAAGGTGCGCAGTTGTTCGTCGGCAATCCACTCTGACAGAAATCCGATAGCCCACACCGTTGCACCGGCCCCAGCCAGCCAGCCCAGGTCAGCGGTGCTGGTTTGGCCCAGGGCAAACTGGATGGGCAGCGCCGCAAACCACAAAACGATGCCCTGCAGCAGGAATACTTTGCGCAGTGCCAGCCAGTGAAAGCTGCGCTCGTCCTTTACCCAGCTGCGTAACTTGGTGTAGCGCGGATCTTCGCCATGGCCCCAGTTGCGGCGTATCAGGTGAAAAGTGATGCGCAGGCCCCATAGGCCGACCATGGCAGCTATCAGCCACTTGCGCTGCTCCGTGGCCGTACTCAGTAACAGGCACGCTGCGGTGATTCCCAGCAGTATCACGGCAAAGAACATATCGATGATGCTGATATCCTTCAGGGGGATGCTGATCAGCCACAACAGCAGCACCGAGCCCAGCGCCACTGCCAGGCTGGTAGCGAGGATAATGAGTAACTCAGGGGCGAACATTTCCATGGGTGATTTTCCTTGCTGTCCATGACGGTTGCATGGTGGATGTTTTGATAGTCTAATAATGAAAGTTACTACTTGCAAATAAGGATTATTTATGACGATTAGAACAGAAGCGCGAAATCGCTTCGCAGAACTGCGTGCGACTCTGCGGCTGCCGGTAGTCTGTGCCCCCATGTTCCTGGTCTCCGGACCCGAATTAGTGGTCGCAGCATGCCGCTCGGGAATTGTCGGTTCGTTTCCTGCCCCCAATGCCCGCACCCTGGATGTGCTGGAAGAGTGGATGGAGCGAATCACTTCCGAGCTGGACCTGATGCGCCAGAAACAGGTAGCCGGATCTACCCAGGTCTGGGCACAGAATCTGGTGGTGCACAGCACTTATGATCGGCTGGATGCAGAGCTGGCGCTGGTGCAGAAATACCAGCCGCCCATAGTTATCACGGCATTGGGTGGCCCAAAAGCCGTGGTCGAGGCGGTACACGATTACGGTGGACTGGTGATTGCCGACGTGAATAATGTGGCTTATGCCCGCAAAGCGGCAGAAGCCGGTGTCGATGGCCTGGCGCTGGTGGCAGCCGGTGCAGGTGGACATACCGGGCAGATGGCGGGATTTGCTTTTGTGCCTGCCGTACGCGAATTTTTTGATGGCATCCTGATTCTTTCAGGCGCCATAGGCGATGGGCGCGCAGTGCGCGCGGCGGAAGTGCTGGGTGCTGAGCTCAGCTACATGGGCACCCGTTTCATCGCTACCGAAGAAAGCCTGGCTTTTGAGCCTTACAAGCAAATGGTGGTGGATTCGACCTTCGACGACTTGCTGCTGAGCAATTCCTTTACCGGAGCTTATGCCTATTACCTGAGACCCAGCATTATTGCCGCTGGGCTGGACCCGGCCAATCTGCCAGCCAAGGGGCGCATGGACCTGACCGGTTCCAGTACCAAGATCAAGGCCTGGAAAGACGTCTGGTCAGCCGGGCAGGGCGTGGGTATGGTGCATAAAATCGAGCCGCTGGCGGACATTGTGGATCGTGTGGCAGCGGAATATGAGCAGGCCCGACAGTTGCCCTGACCACAAATTAACGGACTTTCAGGAATCCACCGGAGTGCTGCAAAGCACCCCGGTAAGCTATCTCCAGCGGCAGGCTGCTGAGCTTCTGCCAGGCCTGGTCCATGGCGGCAAAATCGGCATCATCGGCAGTCTCCACAGGCACCGGTTCGCGCACCCGAGCGGTACCCATCAGGCCGCCGCCGGCAATGATGATTTCGCCATTGACGCTGCAGGCCGGGTTCATCAGCCAGGCCACCACGGGCGCAACCCGTTCGGGGCGCATGCGTTCTTTGAGCTCATCCGTCAAGTGCTCCTCGGTCATCTGGGTAGCCCCATAGGGTGCCAGTGCATTGACCCGCACCTGGTGCCGGGCGCCTTCCTTGCTGAGCGCATACATCAGGCCGAGCAGGCCGGCTTTGGATACGGAATAGGCCGGCAGACCGTGTTCGCCATAAAGTCCGGCTACCGATGTGCTGACCACAATCGAGCCATGGCTTTGCTGGTACAGGCGCTGGTAGACGGCATGCACGACGTTCATCGTGCCCATCAGGTTGATCTCTATCGTGCGGCGCAATTCTGAGAGGCTTTGCTTGTGGAAGCTGGTGCCTTCAGCCACGCCGGCATTTGCAACCAATCCGTCCAGACCGCCAAAGGCATCCAATGCTCTGGTTAACAGATTAACACCACTGTTTGGGTCTTCAGCATCGCTGTGTTCGGCTATGGCTTTGCCTCCCGCAGCAGTGATTTCTGCGACCACGCGTTCGGCAGATGACTGGGCCTCACCGGCATGACTGCGGTTATTGACCACGATATTGGCGCCGAGGGCAGCGAGATGCAGGGCATAGCTGCGGCCCAGGCCTTTGCCAGCCCCAGTGATGATGAAGGTCTGGTCCTGTAAAATTTTGGGCATGTGCTAATCCAGATGAGTGATGGGGTCAGAGTAAAGGGACAGAGTAAAACTAAAGCTCTGTGGCGCACCTGCGTTTTACTCTGTCCCTTTACTCTGACCCCACAGTGGTGCCAGGTATCCAGCAGGCATGGAAGCCGCTCGGGATATGCTGCGGGATCAATGCCCGGCAGATTGGCCCGGTACTGATGTCACGACCATCGAATACCTGCAGCTCCGCGCGATTCTCAGCGGGTACGCTGACAAAGCTCAGCACGTAGCCATCGTCTTCATCCACTGCGCCAATGCGCGGGGCAAAAGGCGCTTCGCTGCCATAGTGTCCCGGCTCATAGCGGTGTTGCTGGACGGCTCCGGAGTGCGAGTCGTAACGAACCAGGCCATCAAACAACACCGTCTCTTGCGGCGCAAAACTCACATGGTAGCTGTAGCGCGAAGGGCGGCCGAGATAACGGCCGTTGATCATGGGGAATTCAGAGATCAGGTCATTGAGCGGCTCTTCACGACACTGGCCGGTTTTCAGATTGAAATGCCAGCGATGGTAAGTGGCATCAAGACGCATCCAGGCCATCAGGTTGGCGTAGGGGCCGGCGAACTGGCGTCGCCGGTCCTGGTCCGGTTCCGGATGTTCCAGGCGACAGCCATCCATCACCACCCAGTCACCTTCTTCCCAGGCATTGATCACGTGGTAGATGTAACAGGGTTCGGCTTCAAACCAGCGGATGGTGTCGCCGGCTGCATGGCGCCCGATTACGCCGAGGCGACTGGGCATGTCACGGTAATAGGTGACTTTGTGTGCATCCTGTCGCAGTAATTCCGGATCCCAGAACAGCGGCAGGTCCATCAGAACGGTATAGTTTTCGGTGATGGCCAGGGAATGGGGCAAACGCGGGCCGGGTAACTCAATGGCGGTGAAGTGGCTGATCGTTCCGGTGGGGTTTATCACACCGTAAGTCATGTAAGGTTCAACCGTGGCGTAATCAAAAAACATCATTTCGCCGGTGTGTTCGTCGACCATGTTATGGGCTGACATGAAGCGCCCACCGGCAGCGCCAAGATCAATCCGTCCCAGCGTTTCCAGCGTGTGTGGGTCCAGCAGATAAGGCTCGCCGCATTGATAGAAAGTAGTTACCGCCTTGCCATTGTGGAACACCACGTCCGTGTTGGAACAATCCTTCAGGAAACGATCAGCGCCCCAGGATTTTTTCAAAGAACGATTGGGCCGGTCGATCAGGCCTGGCCAGATGGTTGAACCTTGCGCTTCCTCGGCCGCCAGGCCCTCGGTTCGCACCCAGCGGTTACGGTAATTGACCTTGCCATCGGCAATTTCCACGCCATGCAACATTCCATCGCCATCGAACCAGTGATGTACACCTTGTGGGCTGTGTTTTGGATTTGGCCCGTTACGTAGATATATGCCCTTGAGGCCTGCGGGCAAGTCACCGATCAGCTCTATGTCCAGTGCAGTGATTTCGCGGCTGACCGGTGCATGCGGCCCTTCCAGGTAGGGATTGCCGTGGGTGTCGATGTGCCCGGATGTTCTGGCCTGTGCTTGCATGGGCTGTTCCTCTAATTCATTCAACTGATCTGGCGCATTGAGTGGTGCATGCTGATCATGATACCTTAGTTCAGTTGTGCAAGTAAGCTCACCGGAAACGCTGGCCTGAGATGCAAAAAGGGCCATCCGAACCGGCACCACAGGCACTAATCCTGGGATTAGCCATGCTGATTGACTTGATAAAGCTGCAATTGGATTTGCTGGGGGCCCGCGGCGAACTGGTGTTTTCAATGCTGGGTAGTAGTTGGCTGGATCGCATGGCGCCACGAGCCCCGGCACCACAAGCCGTAATGACATTGCCCGGTTTTCTGGTCACGGGCCGGACCCTGTCACGCCTGAATCAGTTTCTCACGCTAAGGGGCTGGCAAGCCGAATCCTGGGGCCTGGGGCGCAACATGGGGCCTCGCGGCGAAGACTGGTCGCGCCATCTCGATGCTCTGGAGCAGAGGCTCTCTCAGCGAATTGAGGCTTTAGCTGATCAAACCTCCAGGCCTGTTGCGCTCGTGGGCCAAAGCCTTGGTGGAGTTTATGCGCGCGATCTGGCCTTGCGGCTGGAGCCCTTCGTGGATCGCGTGATTACTCTGGGTTCGCCAACCTTCCATCCCTACCGAAAGCAGCGGCATAACCGCGTCATCGGCAGTCTGGCTGAATGGATGAGCCGCAGGAATGCCGCCGAACTCGCCGGTCGTGAAGGTCTCCTGCACGTCGCAGCTGACCGACCCGCCTTACCCGTGATTGCCATTCACAGCCCGCTGGATGGTGTCGTGGATGAAAGCTCCTGTTACATTCCCCAATACATCGTCGCCCAATCGAGAATGCAGGCTAAAGGCAAGGCGAACAGGAAGTTCAGGAATAATGCACCTCGGGAAAACATCCGGGTGTACTCCACCCATGTTGGTATGAATCTCAATCTCTGGGTGATGCTGGCGATCGCGGACCGCCTGGCCCAGCCCCGCAATGACTGGCAAACATTCGATCCGGGTAAGTACCTTTCCGGGCCGCTGCGAACGCTGGCCCATCTGGCTTATCCGGCAATGCCCGTCGACGAGCAGTCAGTGGGCATCAAGCGCTTCATTGAGGCCAGCCAGAGATGAAAGCCCTGCCATGAAGGGCCAGCCAAAGAAACGCAGTCAGAAATCGGCTGCTGCAAAATCGGCGACTACCAGGGCTTTGCCACCCTTGCTTGCCTGCCTGGCTTCGGAGCACAAACACATGGCTGCCCTGACACGGCTACTCGAGGTTCGCGCTGAACAAAAGCAAAAATTCCAGCAAACCGATTATTTCCTGATGCGCGATGTGGTGGCCTATCTGCACGACTACCCTGACCAGGTGCATCATCCCACCGAAGACCTTTTGTTCGAGCGGCTGGGCCGGCTCAGGCCCGATCTGCGTGAGGAAGTGAAAGCCCTGCAAGGCCAGCATCAGGAACTGGCGGAACAAGGGGGCAGATTACTGGCTCAGCTGGAACAAGCGGCGGATGGTGTTTTCCAGCTTTCGGAAAAAGCCCTGCGGATCAGTATCAAGGATTTCGCCTGCAGCCAGAGCCGTCACATGCAGTGCGAGAATCTCAAGCTGTTTCCGGCAGCGATAGCCGAGCTGCGCCCGGCAGATTGGCAGTTCATCGCCGGGCGGGTGAAATTGCACGAAGATCCTCTGTTTGGGACCCAGGTGCAGGCACGCCACCGCACTCTGTTCGAATACCTGCTGGGAGCTGAGCGGGAATTTGCCAGCAGTATCCTGGTGGGTAGTCTGGGCCTGCAGGAGCGTCTGATCGTGGCCGCCAGCGCAGTAGAGGATGGCAGTCGCCAGAGTATGAAGGTACTCGGCCAGGCGGCAGGGCAATGGCTGAACGAAACCCGTGCACTACTGGTCGGCGAGCGCCGGCCCGGAACACTGAGCGAATGGCTGGCCGCGCCCTGGCGCTATGGTTGGTTCATGGCTGGCACCATCAAAGACTGTGGTATCGACTTGTTCGGCATCACGGCCGCCACCACCCGGGAAGCCATTGGCGCCGCTTTGCAGCAACCAAGCGAATGAAGCCGCGGCTGGTTTTTTTCGATCTCGACGGAACTCTGCTGGATGGATTTTCGGTGTTGTTTTTTCTGGCCCGTCGTCAATTGTCCCTGGCTCCGGGTTCAACCGAAAGGTTGCGGCAATTCACAGCGGTCGCGCGGCATATCGCAGGGCAAAGCACGTTTGAAGCAGCGCTGGCCGAACTGGCCTTGGGTATGCGTGGCGTAAGCGATGCCGAGATGCGGCGCCTTGCGCAAGATGTTTTTGCTCGTGATCTGGTCAGCCGTATCTATCCGGAAGCTCGCGAGTTGATCCGGCAACATCTACAGCAGGGTGATTGCGTCGCTATTCTGAGCTCGGCAACGCAGTACCAGGCAGAACCGGTGGCGCGTGAGCTGGGCGTGGAACATGTGCTGTGCACACAATTGGCGCTGGCTTCAGGCAAGCTGACCGGTATGCTGTCGGGGCCTGCCTGTTACGGTGAACAGAAGTTGCAGGTGGCACAGCAGTTTGCCAGAAGGCATCGCCAGCAACTTTCCGCCAGTGTTTTTTACAGCGATGGCTACGAAGATTTACCCTTGTTGAGAGTGGTGGGTCAGCCACAAGCCACCAATCCGGACACCCGCCTGACCAAGGTCGCGCAGCAGCAAGGCTGGCCCATACTGCGCTTTGCTTCCCGTGGCTTGCCTGGCTGGCGGGAAGTTTTCGCTACCGGCTTTGTTTATGGCAGCCTGATTCCTTCTTTCCTGTTGGCCGCGCCGGCTGGATTAGCTGCAACTGCGGGTTTGACTGCGTCGGCTGGCTTGACTGCGTCGGCTGGACGTGACCTTGGCGCGCGCCGTGCCATCAGTAACATCGGTTTCAATCTGTGGGGCAAGCTGGGCACTGCGATGGCCGGGCTGGAGCTTGAGGTGCGGGGTGAGCAGCATTTATGGACGCAGCGGCCAGCGGTGTTTGTCTTCAATCACCAGAGCGCAGTCGATGCCCTGATCATTGCCCGTTTGCTGAAAAAGGACTTCACGGGCCTGGCCAAACAGGAAATGAAATCCAACCCCTTGCTGGGTCCGGTTCTGTCCTTCGCCGACGTAGTATTCATTGATCGGGAAAAGCGCGGTACTGCGGGCATCCAGGCCGCCATCGACACACTGAGGTCGGGTATTTCCATTGTGGTTGCGCCGGAAGGTCGTCGCTCCCATGGCCGTCGTCTGGGGGCTTTCAAAAAAGGCGCCTTTCAAATCGCCATGCAGGCTGGGGTGCCGATCATACCCATTGTGATTGAAAATGCATCGGATGCTTTGCCGCGCTCGGCATGGTTCATTCGCCCCGCCCGAATCCGGATTTCCGTACTCAAGCCGATCAGCACCAAGACCTGGCGGGCCAGCACAAGGGCCAGCACAAGGGCCAGCGCAGGGGCCAGCGCAGGGGCCAGCACAGGGGCGAGCACGACGGACAGCACAGTCGACAGCATGCTGAACAGCACACTGAACAGGCACATTGCCGCTTGCCGTAAGGCATTTCTGCAGGTGCTCGAACAGCGCGAGGATGGCTCCGGGTGAACACATCATTGCCTGCTGCACTGCAAGCCGAGCTGCAGCAGATTGCGGCAACCAGCCAGCGACCCTTTGCGGACGTGTGTGCAGAAGCCCGGCAGGATCTGCTAGAGCTAGCCAGTGTTCGCAGCACTTTGGGTGCCTGGATGTTCGCCCGTTTGAGCCGCTTTGTCCGCCGGCGGGGTTACGGGCAAGTACCGATTCATGATCTTGCCGAACTGCAAATGCTCCGGCAGGCATTGCGCAGTGGTAGCCAGGTTTTTCTGGTCACTCACAAAACCTACCTGGACTTTTTTGTGCTGTTCGAGTTTTTCTACCAACACGGGATGACACCGCCGCGCATCTTTGGCGGAGCCAACATGGCCTTCGCCGGCTTTGGCGCACTGGCGCGTCGTGCGGGCGGCATTTTCATCCGCCGCAGCTTCAAAGATGACGCCATTTATAAAGCGGCACTCAGTCAATCCATCGCCAATTTGCTCCATCAGAAAGAGAGCTTTATGTGGGCGATTGAGGGCACCCGCTCACGCACCGGCAAGTTGCTGATACCGCGCCTTGGGCTGCTGCACTATGTGACCGAGGCGGCCAAGACCCTGGGTAATCAGTTGGGTGATGAGGTGGTCAGCTTTATTCCGGTTGGTGTGGTTTATGACCGCATTCCCGATGTGGCAGACATGGCTGCCCAGGAGGCTGGTGCAGGCAAGCAACGCGAGAGCCTGGCCTGGTTTTTCAGATATCTGCGCAAATTGCGCGGCCGGCACGGAGATATCCATGTGCGCTTTGGTGCGCCGATAGCTTTGGGCGAAACGCCGGATGCACCGGATCTGGCCGGCTCATCCACAGACTCGCAACAGGCCCAGATTGCGGTGCAGAAACTGGCTTTCGAAGCCTGCTTCCGCATTAACGAAGTGACACCCGCCACGATGACTTCACTGGTGCTGCTGTCTTTGTTGTGTCGCGGCACCGCCAGTGTCGCCAGTATCAAGCAGGATGTCGCCGTTTTGCAGAGCTTCATGCAGCAAATGCATCCAGCAGCGCAAGGGCAACAGCCCAGTCGGGGCGGTTCGGAAAGCCCGGCCCAATGTATTGCTGCGCTGCAGCGGGCCGGGCTGTTGCAGGCCAGCGATGGCTTATCGGCTGGTAACTCCTCTGGCCGAGGTTCACTTGGCCGAGGTTTACGGCGTGACAGTTCATCGGCTGAGAGTTCACCTGGCTTGACGCTGCAACTTCAGCCGCAATCGCTGTCCGAGGCGATTTACTACAGCAATATGGCGGCGCATCATTTCCTGATCCCCGCTTTTGCCGAACTGGCCTTGGCCTTGTTGGTTCAACGCACAGCAGGCTTTTCCATCGCCGAATTTGAAGCCCAATGCCTGGCGTTGCGGGAACTGTTCAAATTCGAATTCTTTTTCTCCCGCAAGGCGCTGTTCAGGCTACAACTGGAACAGGAGCTTGCGCAATTGGGCTTGCCCGATGCGGCGCGGCCAGGGATCGACTCTGCAGCACTGCTGCAATGTCTGAGGGCCAAGCCGATTCGGCTGGCCACCGGTGTGCTTGCACCTTACCTCGCCGCCTACCGCGCGATTGCAGAACGTTTGGCCAGTGATTCCGCCTGCAAGGGCCTTGACGATGCGCAGCTGCAAAAGCTTTGCCTGGAAGCTGCCCGCAGCAGGGCAGAATTGCCGGCAGCCCAGCCACAAGTGCGCCGGGCAGTGCGAACGGCAGAACGGCCAGCAAAACGACCATCGGGGGTCTTTCGGCCGGTCTTGTCCCTGGCCTTATTGGCCAATGGAATCCGTGTTGCAGACAGCCGCGGATTGCGCGCTGATCAAAATGACGCCACCAGGCAGGACCGCTGTCGTACCCTGATCTCCGAACTGGATGAGATCGAAGAAGCACTGGCGCAACTGCTGGCAATGAATCGTTAGGAATCGATGATCTGAGAAAGGCTGCAAGCTTGGCCCCAGAATCGCTCTATGACTCGATTTTGACTTGTGGATGCGTTTGTTTTTTTTGGTCAGCGTAGCCACAGGTCAAAGGGGCCTTGGATGGCGAAATCCTTATGACTGTAAGGATTTGTGCAAACCTGAATCGCTGACACTTAAAATCCACACGATCACACGGATTTGTTGCCAAATGCCGTGGCTGGGCGCAAAATCCTTATAAACGCGAGGATTAACCATGAGAATACCTATCGATAAAGCGGCAACCATTGGCAAGGTGGTGCGCACCAGCCGCAAGGCTCAGAAAATCCGACAGGACGATGCAGCCGGCAGCATAGGCGTCAGCGAGAACTTCCTGGGCAAGATCGAGCGCGGCAGCGACTCGGTGCAATGGGGGAAGCTCTTCAAGGTTCTTGAGGGTTTAGGGGTCCGCGTCTCGGTGGATGTGCCAGAGAGTGTGGCCGGCTGGTTGAGCGACTCATCAAGTAGCAAGGACATGTCATGAATGAACGGGCTTTGCGCGCTTCGATCAATCAGGCGGATGTTGGCACCTTGCAGGAAGTGGGTGGCCTGTGGAGTTTTCAATACGCGACAGACTGGCTGAACAAGCCTCTCGGCTTTGCGCTCAGCCCCCATCTTCCACTGCGCTCAGAACCCTTGATGGACGGCGCAAGCCAGCGTCCTGTGCAGTGGTACTTCGACAACCTTCTGCCGGAAGAAGGCCAACGTGTTTTGCTGGCCGGAGACTCCAGGCTGGATTCAGCAGATGCCTTCGGTTTGCTCGCCTGTTACGGATCTGAGTCGGCAGGATCAGTGACTTTGCTGCCGCCTGATGTGGGGCATCAAGTCGTCGAGCCACTGCGTCCTTTGCCAGACGATGTCCTTGAGGCGCGTATCCGTCAGTTGCCCAAGGTGCCGTTGACGCATGCTGCCATCAAGCGCATGTCGCTTGCCGGCGCCCAACACAAGCTGGCGGTCGTCTTGCAAGACGACGCACTGTATGAACCTGCTGGAGCTACACCCTCCACCCACATCCTGAAGCCTGATCATCCGGACGAGGACTACCCCCATTCCGTGATCAATGAGTGGTTCGTCATGCGCCTGGCCAGGCGACTGGGGCTCGATGTGCCGGACGTTTATCGTCGTTACGTGCCCTCACCGGTGTATCTGATTGAACGCTTTGATCGGATTCCAGAACCCCGCGGCTGGCAGCGCCGGCATGTAATCGATGCTTGCCAATTACTGGGACTGGACCGTACCTTCAAATACAGACAGGCCAGCATGGAGAGTCTGGCAGCGCTGGCTAATGCCTGTCGCAGCCCGGCGGTGGTGCGCACCCGGCTCTTTGGCTGGCTGGTACTTAATGTGCTCGTTGGCAATAGCGACGCGCACCTGAAAAATCTGAGCTTCCTGGTTTCGCACGAAAGCATTCAGTTGGCGCCGTTCTACGACCTGCTCAGCGTCGCCAGTTATGACACGCCCGCTTTCGACAAAATGGGCTGGCCAGCACAAACCCTGCTGGCCTGGCCAATTGTGGGAGCGCGGCACTTCTCGGAAATCAACCGCGGACTGCTACTGGAGGCGGGGGCCGCGTTGAATTTAGCCAAGGGCACGGCTGAGCGTCTGCTGGAAAATCTGCGTAGCCGGATTGTGCGGGAGGCGGAGGTGCTCTACGCCGAGGTTCAAACTGAAAATGCCCGGATTGCCCAGGCGCGACCCGAACTGTCAGCGATCTTCATCGGGGAGGCCCGTTGCCTAAGGACTATTTTGCACAACGTCATCAAAGAAATGACGAAGCAGATCGCCTCATAAAAATGGGGCGCGGGCTCGATTCCAACCTTGTATATCCCGCCAGCGGGGACAATGTTCCCGCAGATCAGTTAACCGCAGCGCTGAGCTGCTCCATGCGCTTGATCTCGCGCTCGGCATCGCGCGCCAATAACGCTGGATCGGGCAGCATCTCCGGGCAGGAGGTAAAGCACAGGTTGGCCACCCCGGCATAGCTGAATATCGAGATGATCAGCCCCATACCATCGATCAGTGGGCCATTGCCAATGGCGTAGACCAGGGGCGCCGGACCGAGGTGCAATTCTGTCTTGGCTGGAGGAACGTTGGTGATGGTGCAATTGCACAGGCGCGGGCCGCGATACCCCAGGCCGAAGCCGGTGGCCAGACGTGCGGTCAGCGCCAGAGGCATAGCGGGTAGATGGCTGCTGATGGTATTGAGTTGCTGGGGACTGAGGCCTTCATCGCCGGCCTTGGCCCTGTGCGATGCCACGCGGATGGCCTGCAAGCGCTGCAGCGGGTGCTGGATATCTGTGCCAATGGGCAGAAACAGGCTGGAAATCTGGTTGCCGCCAACATCGCCTTCGTCTTTGCTGCGCGTGTTGACCGGCACCATGGCCACCAGTGATTCATCCGGCAACTCCTGGTTGCGGATCAGCCAGCGGCGCAGTGCACCGCCACATATCGCCAGCAGAACATCATTAATGGTTGCCCCGGGAACCGCTTTGCGGATGGCCTGCAGCCGTGCGAGATCAACCGCAAGCGCATGCATCACCCGCTGTGCAGAAACTGCCGCATTGAAGCGGGTCAGTGGAACCTCTGGTTTGTCTGGCTTGCGGGCACCTGCAGCGGACAGCCAGCCGCTGATGATGTGCGGAGCCGCACTACGGAGGGCGCGCGTAAGTGTCAGTGCATTGGCGGTTTGATTCAGCGCTGCCCGAATCAGTACTTCCATTGTGCCCGGAGCAGGCGAGGCCGGAAACCGGTTAGAAAGCCGGCCTTGGCGATGCACTGGCTTTTCTGCCGAAAAGTTTTTCGCCGAAAGATTCTCATTGCGTTCGGCAATGCCATGCAAACGATCAATCAGCCGTGTGCCGCTGGCACCATCGATGGCCGCATGGTGATATTTCATGACGATGGCAAACCCCAGTTCAGGCAAACCGGGGATCCCGTCAAGCCTGTCCAGGATCTGCATCTGCCAGGGTGCGTGCGTAAGATCGAGTGGCTCGGAATGAATCCCGGCTACCACTTTGAACAAGGCACGAAGACTGCGCGGCCTGGATCCGGCGTAAGACAAGAGGTGCTGATCCATGTCGAAATCTGCATCATCCAGCCACATCGGATAGTCGATATCCAGCGGTGGACGAACCAGTTTCTGGCGCAGCTCAGGCACGCCGGCCAGGGCGGCCGTGATGAGTTGACAGATGTCCTGATAGTTCAGCCGGTCAGAATTGGCAGCGGGTTGTCGGTAGACATACAAGCCCGTCAGGTGCAGGTGTGCACCCGGCGTTTCCAGGTACAGGAACGTTGCATCCTGACCGTTCAGCTGGCGCACTCTCGTGGCCATCAAGTCTCCTCAGGCGCTTGCCTGAACATTCGGTCAGGCAGGCAGAAAAACCGGCAGAAAAACCCGAACCTCACGCAGCCCGTCGCGCTGCTGCCGCGCGAATGTCCTCACCGTGAGCCCAGGTTGCATGGGTGCCACTGCTGATGCGATGCGGCAGTATGATGCGGCAAACAGGCCCGGCTTCGATATTGGCTGCATCCACCAATATGCATTCAGAGCGGTTTTCGATCATGTCCGAAACAAAGCTGAGCAGATAGCCATCATCTTCTGCAGTAGCACCTATGCGCGGCGCAAATGCAGGCTCGCTGCCATACCGTTCCGGGCCGAAACTCACAGACCAGCTCTTGTCCAACTGGTGATCATGCTTGGCCAGGCCGGTAAACATGAACCAGCCTGCCTTGGGTATCGCGCTGTAACTGTAGCGGTTCCGCCTGCCTCCAAAACGCTGGTTGATGGTGCCGAATTCAAGTGTGGCGTCATCCAGCCGCTCTTCGCGAGTCTGGCCGGTCTTCATGTTGAAGCGCCAGCGATGCAGCCTGGGTTTCAGCAGTTCCTGGTCCAGGTAAGCCATCATGCGTTCCAGCTCGGGCGGCGCACCCGGGTATTTTCCTGGCACCGGGTTTTCCTGGAAGTAGCCATCCAGGATCACCTCGTCACCCTCTTCCCAGGCATTCAGCCAATGCAACACATAAGTAGGTTCTGCTTCGAACCATTTCACCGAATCGGCGTTGCCGTAACGCGGCACAATACCGAAGCGCGAGGGAATATCACGGTAGAAGCGCGTGGCGTGAATATCCTGTTTGAGTAGTTCCGGATCCCAGAACACCGGCAGGTCATTGAGGATGGTGTAGTTCTCGGAAAATGCAATGTCATGCGGCAGGCGCGGCCCCGGAAAATGAATCGGCGTGTAGTGCTTCAGCCGGTTGTCCGGGCCAACAACTCCATAGTGAAAATAGGGCTCATACTTGGAATAATTGAAAAACAACAGCTCACCAGTGCGCTCGTCCAGCTTGGGATGAGCGGAAATACCATCCAGCGGCACCCAGGATTCGGTGCCAAACTGTTCCAGGGTGTAAGGGTCAAGCCGATAGCCCTCACCGCACTGGTAGAACG
>JANOGQ010000171.1:0-8359 GCA_031406105.1 Lysobacterales bacterium
CAGCTCCTCAAGATAGCGCCTGGCCTGTTCGATTACAGGCCGCGGAATGCCAGCCAGGGCTGCCACCTGCAAGCCATAACTCTTGCTCGCTGGTCCCTCCTGCACAGCGTGCATGAAGATGATCCGGTCTTTGTGTTCAACGGCATCCAGATGCACATTGGCCACGCCTGCCTCTTCTTCGGCAAAACGCGTCAGTTCAAAATAATGCGTGGCAAACAGGGTAAGCGCCCGCACTTTGCGCGCCAGCCAGGCCGCACAGGACCAGGCCAATGACAGGCCGTCATAGGTGCTGGTACCGCGACCGACTTCATCCATCAGAATCAGACTATGCTCGGTGGCGTTATGCAGGATATTGGCGGTTTCCGACATTTCCACCATGAAGGTGGAGCGACCTTTTGCCAGCTCATCGCCAGCACCGATGCGGGTAAACAATCTGTCGATCGGCCCGATACGCGCGCTTGTGGCTGGAACCCAACTACCAGCATAGGCCAGCAAAACGATCAGCGCATTCTGCCGCATATAGGTGGATTTTCCACCCATGTTCGGCCCGGTGATGATCAGCATACCCCGCGTATCATCAAGCTCAAGATCGTTGGGCGTAAACGGTTGCTCCTGTAACAACTCAACCACCAGGTGCCGACCCGCCTTGATATGGATTCCCCGCTCCGGACTGAACTCGGGGCGACACAGGTTCAACTCTTCGGCCCTTTCCGCAAATGCCGTGAACACATCCAGCCTGGCCAGGCTGTCTGACAGTCGCTGCAGGGCTTGCAGATCAGGCAGCAGTCGATCAAGCACTACCTCGTAACACTGTTTTTCACGAGCCAGGGCTCGCTCCCGACTGGACAGAACCTGGTCTTCAAATTGCTTCAGTTCTTCGGTAATAAAGCGTTCGGCATTCTTGAGTGACTGACGGCGCGTGTATTCGGCTGGAACCAGGTGCTGTTGCGAGTGACTGACTTCAATAAAGTACCCATGCACCCGGTTATAGCCCACTTTCAGGCCATTGATGCCGCTTAGTTCTCTTTGCCTCTGCTCATAGGCACTGAGGAAGTCATTGGCGTTGCCGGAAAGTCCGCGCAGCCGGTCCAGCTCTGCGTCATAGCCGGGTGCAATGACACCGCCGTCCCTGATCAACATCGGCGGTTCAACGATGATGGCTGCTGTCAGCAGTTCCTGGATGGCCGGATAGCCCTGCAGACCAGGCAGTTGCTGTTGTGCCGTCGGGTGCTGCCCGTCGTGCAACAGATCAGCCAGTTGCGGGGCGACTGACAGGGCATGGCGTAAAGTGCTCAAATCCCTTGGTCTGGCAGACCGCAGGGCCACTCGGGAGAGGATGCGCTCAACATCACCGATACTTCTCAACAGCTCACGCACAGCAAGCTGAGTGGTGCTTTGCATCAGCTCAGCAATGCTCTCGTGACGCAAGCTGGCAGCCTGCTGGCAGCGCAAGGGGTTATTCAGCCATCGGCGTAGCTGACGGCCACCCATGGAAGTGACCGTGCTGTCCATGATGCCCAGCAGGGATTCCTCGGTGCGGCCACTGAGGCTTGCATCCACCTCGAGGTTCCGGCGGCTGTTGGCGTCGAGATGAATAAATTCATCAGCCAGTTCCAGATGGATTCCGCGCAAATGCGGCAAGGTGGTTTTTTGGGTTTCCTGCAAGTAATCCAGCAAAGCTCCTGCCGCAATTACTGCAGCGGGAAAGTCTTCAATTCCGAAACCCCTTAAATCGGCCGTTCCGAATTGTTCATTCAATAATTGTGCAGATTGGCGATATTCAAATCGCCAGGGTTGTCTCCAGCAAATTTCTTCTTTGGCAAAGCCATTCAAAATAGTGCCTTCTGCAGCCAGCAACTCGGCGGGTTTGAGGCGTTGCAGCAAAGCCTCAAGTTCAGCTTCATTTGCTACGATCCGCGCAGTAAATCGACCGGATGCGAGGTCCAGCCAGGCCAGGGCCCGCTGTTTGTTGACCTGTGCATAGGCCGCAAGAAGGCTTTCCCGACGTGATTCCAGCAGCGCATCTTCGGTGAGCGTACCGGGGGTGACGACACGCACCACCTGGCGTTCCACCAGCCCTTTGCCTGGCGTGGGTTCGCTGGTTTGCTCGCAAATGGCAGCCGATTCACCCAGCCTTACCAGGCGGGATAAATAATTATCCAGTGCGTGGTAGGGCACGCCGGCCATGGGTATAGGTGCGCCAGCGGATTCGCCGCGACTGGTCAGGGTGATGTCCAGTAAGCGCGCCGCTTTGCGGGCATCGTCGTAGAACAATTCGTAGAAGTCACCCATGCGGAACAACAGCAGGGTGTTGGCATGCTGAGCTTTGATGCCCAGGTACTGCTGTATCAGGGGCGTGTGTTGGCTGTTGGATTGAGGAGCGCTGTCAGACATCGGCCGCAGTTTATCCTAAGGAAGCCCTGATTTATTCATCCCTGGAACATCAGAGCACCTAAAACATACCATGTCATTTTTGTTTTATGTCATTTTCAATGATTTACAATCATTGAGTCTGGCGGGACTTCTCAGTACCGCCGTAATTCTGAACAAACCAGAGTTGCTCTGGGCTGGGCTGGGCATGCGGCAGACTGCAGCGGCACAATTTGTTTTAACGCATGAATCGCACAGGCAGACGATGATTCATTCAAAGACAGATCAATCAGGGCTAAGGCAGTTTAAGGGTTGGTATCAGGACATCATTGGGGCAGAATAGCGCAAGCCATGAATTCGCTGGATGAACAAATAGAACAGGCAGTAAGCCACCTGGCAAAAGCCTTACAGGCCAGGTCGTGGTTGCTCACCTGCGCTGAATCCTGCACGGGTGGCTGGATCAGCAAGTGCTGTACCGACCGGGAGGGCAGCTCAGGTTGGTTTGACCGGGGCTACATTGCCTATAGCTATCCAGCCAAAACGGAAATGCTGGGTGTGTCGGATCAGCGCTTGCAGCAGTTTGGTGCTGTCAGCCGTGAAATCGCCTGCGATCTGGCAGAAGGCGCCCGCTTGCGTTCCGGGGTTCAGGCGGCATTGGCCGTCTCTGGCGTAGCTGGCCCGGGTGGCGGGACTGCCAGCAAACCTGTGGGACTGGTTTGGTTTGCCTGGGCAATGGAAGGCCGTGCGGTAGAGTCCGAAAGCATGCTGTTCAAAGGTGATCGTGATGCGGTTCGCAGGCAAACAGTGCTGCATGCCTTGCAGGGTTTGCAGCGGCTACTGAATTGATTCTAGCGTTCTGATCCTGCTCATCTGATCTTTATCGTGGTTTGAGAATGCGGGCACTTAAACTGCTCTCCATGCCAGATATGAGGCATTCATCCAGTTGATTGACAGGTGGTTGGTGCCTTGCGTTGAGACAATCAGCCCGGACTTGTGTAGGAAATCATCGCTTCGAACAGCAGGTTGCTGATGCATGAAATTCACTATGTCATAATGCTGTTGAGATAGAGCCCTGCGCTTTAGATTCGGCAAAATTGAATCTGCCAGGCTGCCAGTTCAGGTAAAGAGGTCAAATTGACAAACCGGTGCAGTTGCAGGCCAGAAACCCATTCAGCCGCCCGGGTTGCAACATCAATAACGGAGAGGAAACGTGGAAGATAATAGAAAACAGGCGCTGACAGCGGCATTGACACAGATTGAACGCCAGTTCGGCAAAGGCGCCATCATGCGTTTGGGCGATGGCACCGCCACGGATGTTCAAGTGATATCCACCGGTTCAATAGGACTCGATCTGGCCCTCGGGATCGGCGGTCTACCGCGCGGCCGAGTGGTTGAAATTTATGGGCCTGAATCCAGTGGTAAAACGACTCTGACTTTGCAGGTTATAGCCGAATGTCAGAAGCTAGGGGGAACAGCAGCCTTTGTGGATGCCGAGCATGCATTGGATCCGCAGTATGCAGAAAAACTGGGGGTAAACGTCGAAGACTTACTGGTGTCCCAGCCTGATACCGGCGAACAGGCCCTGGAAATTACCGATATGCTGGTGCGCTCCGGTGCAGTAGACATCATAGTCATCGATTCTGTTGCGGCATTGACACCGAGAGCTGAAATCGAAGGCGATATGGGTGACTCACACGTGGGCCTGCATGCCCGTCTGATGTCCCAGGCCCTGCGAAAGCTTACCGGCAATATCAAGCGTTCCAATTGCATGGTTATTTTCATCAACCAGATTCGCATGAAAATCGGTGTCATGTTCGGTAGTCCGGAAACCACCACAGGTGGCAATGCCCTGAAGTTTTACGCATCGGTTCGTCTGGATATCCGTCGCATCGGCGCCCTGAAGAAGGGTGATGAAGTAGTGGGTAATCAAACCCGGGTGAAAGTGGTCAAGAACAAGGTAGCACCACCTTTCAAGCAAGCCGAATTTGAAATTCTCTACGGTGAGGGTATATCCCGGGAAGGTGAACTGGTTGACCTGGGCTCCAAGTACAACATCGTCGACAAGTCAGGAGCCTGGTACAGCTATGAAGGTGAGCGCATTGGCCAGGGCAAGGAAAATGTGCGGCAATTCCTGAAAGATAATCCGGAAATTGCTGCCAGCATCGAAGCTCGGTTGCGGGCAGAAATTTTGCCTGGGGTAGCGGCAATAGCCTCTGTTGATGAGGAAGAAATTCCGCAGGAAGTCGAATCCTGAGCCAGCAACTTGAAGCCCTGGCCTGAAGCCAGGGCTTCGCCCCTGCGGGCTCGAATTCAGAAAGGAATGCCGGAGAAATCCCCCACTGTCTCGGATCTCAGGGCCTATGCCATGAGTTTGCTCGGCCGGCGTGATTATGCAGTGCTTGAATTGTACGGCCGCCTGTGTGCCCATTGGCGGGGTGAGGAGGGAATCCAGCAACTGGCAAGCCAGCTGGTGGAAGATCTCGTCAGCGAAGGTGCTTTGTCCGATCAGCGCTATGTAGCATCTTTTGTGCGATCGCGTGAGCAGCGCAGCCAGGGCCCCATAAAAATCCGTGCTGAACTCCGTCAACGCAAGTTGCCTCTGGACTTGATTGAGCAAGCCCTGGAGCGTGATTCCGAGTATTGGATTGATTTGGCGGCAAGCTGGTTGGCCAGGCAGAACAAAACAGAATTGAAGTTTGAGGACCGGGCCCGCTGCTATCGTCGCCTGGTTAATCGGGGGTTCAATCACGAACAGGCCATGAATGCCATATCCCGGCATTCCGGAACCTGAGCCGGTATTCTGCTGACCTTGCCGGCGTTCCGGAAAATCAAGCTCAGGTTCCGCTAAGTAAACCTGCCGTAGCGCGAACACTTCAGCCTGCCACGGCACTTGTGATTGCAGTTTTCAGCTCAACATTTGCGGTTCACGGATTGGCAGTTTCAAGGCTTTCAGGACTCAGTCATTGCTATTTGATTTGTCTTTGAATAAACAGAAACTTGCTACAGCGACGGATTCTGGCAGCGAATCCGGTAAACTCGCTAAATTGAAACTTAAAAACAGAAATCCAGGCAACCAGCGCATGACATCCCCACCCAGAACAACAGCCGACATCCGCCAGGCCTTTTTGCAGTTTTTCGAGGAAAATGCCCACACGCCTGTGGCCTCCAGCTCATTGGTACCTGCTGAGGATCCCACACTGCTGTTTACCAATTCCGGCATGGTGCAGTTCAAAGATGTTTTCCTTGGAGCCGAGAAGCGCAACTATCAACGAGCTGTGAGCTCTCAACGCTGCCTGCGTGCCGGCGGCAAACACAATGATCTCGACCAGGTGGGTTACACAGCCCGCCATCACACATTTTTTGAGATGCTGGGTAATTTCAGCTTCGGTGACTACTTCAAAGCTGAAGCAATTCGCCTGGCCTGGAAACTGCTGACAGAAGTGTTTGGGCTGGATCGGGATCGCCTTTGGATAACGGTTTACCAAACCGATGACGAGGCTTTCGGAATCTGGCGGGACAGCATCGGAGTGCCGGCGGAAAGGATTATCCACATCGGTGACAAATCCGTTGACAAGCCTTTTGAAAGTGACAATTTCTGGGCCATGGGGGATACCGGGCCCTGTGGACCTTGCTCCGAGATTGTCTATGACCACGGTTCTGAGGTAGCCGGTGGCCCTCCTGGCTCAGCAGATCAAGACGGTGATCGTTTCATCGAAATCTGGAATCTGGTGTTCATGCAATTCGATCGCTCTGCTGATGGCAGTCTGACGCCTTTACCCAGGCCTTGTGTGGATACCGGAATGGGCCTGGAGAGGATTTCAGCCGTGTTGCAGGGTGTACACAGTAATTACCAGATAGATCTTTTTCAGGTGCTGGTCAGCGCCGCCTCAAAGCTGACAGGCTGCGCTGACAAGGGCAACAAGTCGCTGAATGTGATTGCAGATCATATTCGGGCCTGTGCCTTCCTGGTGGCTGATGGTGTCTTACCCGCACGCGACGGTCGCGGCTATGTCCTGCGTCGCATCATTCGTCGTGCAATTCGGCATGGCTTTATGCTAGGTCAGGAGCAGCCTTTCTTTAACCAGATGGTGCCAACACTGGCCGGGCAGATGGGGGCTGCCTACCCGGAACTGAATTCCCGCTCTGGACAAATACAACAGGTGCTGCTGGATGAGGAAATCCGCTTCTCCAAAACTCTGGAGGCGGGCATGTCCATACTCGAATCGGTTATGGCCCAGGCTAAAGGCAGCATCGATGGAGATACTGCTTTTCTTTTATACGACACCTATGGTTTTCCGCTGGATCTGACCCAGGATATTGCTCGCGAACAAGGCCTGACGGTGGATTTGCCAGGCTTTGAAGCCGCAATGCAGCAGCAGCAACAACGGGGTCGGGCTGCGAGTCAGTTCGGCCTGCGTTCGACCATTTCAGCTGAGGCCATCAGCAGCCTGGATTCCACAGTATTTGTCGGCTATGAGCAATTGACAGTTGACAGTGCGGTGGTCAAGGCAATTGTGGTTGAGGGAGAGCTGGTTGAAGAGCTGGCCGCAGGCATCCAGGCAGTCGTGTTGCTGGATCAAACGCCTTTTTATGCTGAGTCAGGCGGGCAAGTGGGTGATACCGGGCAACTACTGGCGCCCGGTTTAAAATTTCTGGTTGAGGATTGCAACAAGGTAGCCGGGGTATTCCATGGCCATGTGGGTTGGCTGGAATCTGGCAAGTTACACGCAGGGCAAAGCGTCTCAGCTGCAGTTGATGCTGAGCGACGGCAGTCCATAGTGTTGCATCATTCGGCCACCCATCTATTGCACGCTACTTTGAAGCAGGTATTGGGCAAGCATGTCGAACAACGAGGTTCATTGGTAGCACCGGATCACCTGCGCTTTGATTTCACCCATCCGCAAGCGCTGACAGCCGCAGAACTGGGCGAGATTGAGCGTCTGGTTAATCGTGAAATCAGACGCAACCCTGCCTGCAGTGTTGCTGTGATGAATTTTGACCAAGCCCTCAAAACCGGAGCTACGGCACTTTTCGGAGAAAAATACGGTGATCGGGTACGGGTGCTGCAGTTTGGTGACTTCTCCATAGAACTCTGCGGTGGTACCCATGTGCATCGAGTAGGTGACATTGGTCAATTCAAAATTGTTGAAGAGTCGGCTATTGCATCGGGCATCCGGCGCATAGTGGCTGTGGCTGGCGATTCTGCTGTTGCACGGGTGCAGCTCATGGAAGTTCAGTTACGTCAGGCAGCCGGAACCCTGAAAGTGGCCCCCGCAGATCTGAATGAGCGTTTGCAACTGATGCTCGATCGCAGTCGTCAGCTGGAAAAGGAAGTAGATGAACTTAAAGCCAAAGCTGCTTTGGCCGGAAGCGCAGGACTTGTTTCCCAAGCGATTGATATAAAAGGTATTAAAATACTATCCGTGGCCATAGAATCTGCTGATCCTCAAACGCTCAGGGCAACAGCAGACGATCTTAAACAAAGGCTGGGAAGCGCCATTATCGTTATCGGCAGTAATGATGCAGAGAAAGTCAGGTTGGCTGTGGCAGTGAGCGAGGATTTAGTGGCTCGGATTCAAGCGGGTAATCTGGTAAACTTCGTCGCACAACAGGTTGGCGGAAAAGGCGGTGGGCGTCCCGACTTTGCCCAGGCGGGCGGTATACAACCTGAAAATCTGGCCAAGGCCCTGGCTTCCGTGTCAGACTGGGTCAGCGCTAATCTCTGAATTATTATTGATAGGGAAGCTTTTAATCGTTCATCCTTGAATTATCAGAGCACGCTAAACAGAAAATGTCGTTGTTATTTTGTTTCATTTTCAATGATTTGTAATAATCGAAGATGGTCTCACATCAGTGTGCCGCGGAAACTCTGAATCAATCAGAATTTCATTGATGTGTGAGTTTAGAAGCGATTGGCAGCGGTTTTGACATCGTTTTGTCCGTCTCCTAGTAATTCAGGTGTAAGCAAACCGGAATTCTCGGACACAAA
>JANOGQ010000175.1:0-1869 GCA_031406105.1 Lysobacterales bacterium
AAACGGGTGGAAGGCGTGGACCGCACCACGTATTGCTGGCCAGGCGTGGCGGACAGAATCTGCAAACGCTGTTGCAGGCCCTCGCTGCTCAGTCCGCGCAAGGCGCTGTAATCATCGAGCACGAACAGGGAACGACCGTGAGTGCCCAGCACCAGATCGTTATCGCGCTTCTGGATGGCCATGTCCATAACCGAAACCGTTGGCACTCCGGCGGTAAATTTGCTCCAGCTGCTGCCAGCATCGGTGGAAACAAACAAGCCGAATTCCGTGCCCAGGAACAGCAGGTTCGGATCCACATGATCCTGCAAAACTGACAAGGCATAACCACTGGTTTTGGCACTGATATCGGCGGTGACCAGGCTGGTCCAGCTGGCACCATAATCGTCGACCCGGTAGACATGTGGCCGCATATCGGAACGGCGATGATCATCAAACACCACAAAAGCCGTGCCGGCCTGGTGTGGCGAAGGCGCAATCATCGGCACCCAGGCGCCGGTCCCAACACCTGTTTTGCCGCCTTTGGCCTTGCCATCAATGCGATTCCAGTTTCTCCCGCCATCGCGTGTCACATGCACCCGGCCGTCATCGGTACCTACCCACAGCAAACCCTGCTCCAGCGGGCTGGCAGCGACTGCGACAATGGTGGTGTGGTTTTCTGCAGCGGTCACATCCGGGGTGATGCCGCCGCTGTTGCGGAAGGTCTGGAATTCCGGATTGTTGGAAGTAAGGTCCGGGCTGATCACAGTCCAGGAATCGCCCCGGTCGGTGGACTTGTGCAGGAACTGGCTGCCGTAATAGATGGTGGCGGCATCGAAGGGGTCTTGCGCCAGTCCGGAATTCCAGTTGAAGCGCAGGTCAGTGTCGATGGGCTGTGGGTCAGGCCGGATCAAGCGTTGTTCGCCCGTGTCCAGGTTCCAGCGCATCAGGTTACCGCCTTGCGACATCACATATCCCTGGCGGGAATTTTCCGGATCGGGCAAGGTATCAAAGCCATCGCCAAAACCGACTTCCTGCCAATGCAGATTGCGGATTCCGCCGTTTTCCCAGACTGCCGATGGGCCGCGCCAGGAGCCATTGTCCTGCAGCCCACCGTAGATGTTGTAGGGCAGATCGTTATCCACCGCCACGTGATAGAACTGCGACAAAGGCAGGTTGCGCACAAAACGCCAGGTGTCGCCGCGGTCCTGGGTTATGGCGATGCCACCGTCATTGCCGATCACCATGTGCTTTGGGTCGTCCGGATTGATCCACAAAGCATGATTGTCGATATGGATAAAATTACCGGGTGCACAACAGACCACCGAGGGATTGTTCTCGAAAGTCTTGCCGCCGTCGATGGAAACCGCAAGGTTTTCAAATATGTTGTATACCCGATCAGGATTTTCCGGATCGGCGGCGATCAGCGAATAGTAGAAAGGCCGGCTCATGATGTTGTAGCTTTCGTTCACCCGGCTCCAGCTTTCGCCACCATCGTCAGAGCGCAGCAGGGCGCTTTTGTCAGCCTCTGCCAGTGCGTACACACGACCAGGTTCGGCAGCCGAAGGAGAGATGGCTATCCGGCCCAGTTCGCCGGCAGGCAAGCCGTGGTCTTCGGTTTTGCGGCTCCAGTCTTCACCACCGTTCCAGGAAATGTACAGACCGGAACCGGGGCCACCGGATTTGAAGAAATAAGGCCAGCGTCGGAATTCCCACAGGCTGGCATATACTTTTTCCGGATTGAATGGATCAAGTTTGACATCGCTGCCGCCGGTTTTCTGGTCGGTGTACAAAACCCGTTGCCAGCTGGCCCCACCATCGCTGGTTTTGTAAATACCACGCTCTTCGTTTTCCCCCCACAAAGTACCCATCGCGGCCACATAAGCCACTTCG
>JANOGQ010000185.1:0-2396 GCA_031406105.1 Lysobacterales bacterium
TTACTCTGTCCCTTTACTCTCACCCCATCATTTTTAACTCAGCGTGCGCGGTAACTGCGATGAGTGATGGTGGCGAATCGGCTGATCGTCCAGAAGATCAATCACGTAAGTAAAGCGTGAAGCAAAGGACAGTGGTTCATCGTCAATTTCAAAACTCCAGGTATAAATGCCGCACAACACGCTGCAGTGCTCATTCAGCACCTGCTCAGTCAAGGTGCGCGGATGGATCCTCACCATCAATCCCTTGCGGGAAGACAGCTGCTCGAAATATTGCCGGGTGCTGGCATCGTCCCGGATCATGTGCGGTGAAAAGGTCGGTAACAGAACATGATCAGTGGAATACATACCGAGAACCGAATCAATTTGCAGTGCATTGACGGCCTCAATCCAGGCTTGCAATACGTCCATGGGCTTGGTGAAGGAATGGCTGGGCATATTCAGGACTCCGGTGCATGGTGTTGTGCTCCGGTATGATAACCGGGTAATCACAAGCTGTCAGGACGTGTGAACATGGCTACAGAAATCAGCAGTACCTGGGATGAGAGTGACGGCCTGATCTGCGCTTATGCTCTGGACCGCAAAGGCAGCGGCAAACCCCTGCAAATGCAGGATCTCGATAGTCCCATCGCCAGTGACGGCCTGCGCTGGATCCACATGGACTTCTCCATAGCCGGCGGTAAAGACTGGTTGCTGAACAAAAGTGGCATTGATGTAACCGTGCTGGAAGCCATGCTGGACGACGACATACGCCCACGCGCACTGCAGACGGCCGACGGTGTCTTGGCGATATTGCGCGGCGTGAATCTCAACCCGGGCGAGGAAGCTGAGGACATGGTTTCCGTCCGTATCTGGCTGGAACCCAAACGCATCATTTCAGTCCGTCGCAGACGCATGATGGCGGTTCCGGCATTACAGCAAGAGTTGGCACAGGGTGTCGGGCCACGCAGTCCGGGTAGCTTCATGACAGAACTGGCCTGGTTATTGGGCGAGCGCATTGCCGATGTGGTTGAGCGTGTGGACGCCGACATTGAAGACGCAGAGATCGCCATTGCTGACCAGCCTACCGCCAGCCAGCGCAGCGATTTTGCCGGGCTGCGACGGAAAACTGCGCAGTTCCGCCGCTACCTCTCTCCGCAGCGGGAAGCAATGGATCGCCTGTCACGCATGCAGCATGCAGTTTTCGACGCAGCTGACCTGGCTGCATTGTCAGAGGAAACCAACCGTATGACCCTTTTCCTGGAAGAACTGGACCTCGCACGGGAGCGAGCCATGGTGGCTCAGGAGGAATTGCTCAGCCGTCTGGCGCAGGAGCAGAATTCCAAAATGTACCTGCTGGCCATGGTCTCTGCGGTATTCCTGCCCCTGTCCTTTTTGACCGGCCTGTTCGGCATGAACGTGGCCGGCCTGCCCGGCCTGGAAAATCCCGCTGCCTTTTTCAGGGTGGTGCTGATGATGGGCGGTATAGGCGTTGGCATTCTGCTGTTGTTCCGCATGAAGAAATGGTTGTGAGTGGAACAACTGATGGGCGTATCCGGGTGGGCTGGCGGGAATGGCTGGCTTTGCCGGAGCTCGGGATCTCCAGAATCAAGGCCAAGGTTGATACCGGTGCCCGCACTTCGGCCCTGCATGCCTTCAAAATCGAAGGATTCGAGCGGGCGGGGGAAAACTGGGTGCGTTTCTGGCTACACCCCAAGCAATACGACTTACAGCTGCAAGCGGTGTGCGAAGCCCGCATACACGACCAGCGCGTGGTAACGGATTCCGGCGGACACCCCGAAAGCCGGCCAGTGATAATCACAGCCATTACCCTGGGCGACCACAGCTGGGACGTGGAAATCACACTCACTTCGCGTGACACCATGCGCTTTCGCATGTTGCTCGGGCGCACCGCCCTTCGCGGCCACGCCATCGTTGATCCGGAGACCTCCTACCTCACCGGTAAACGGCGCCGCAAGAAAGCAAAACCCAAAAAGGCCCCCGCATGAGCCAGACCATCAACAAGGCCAAGAGCCAGTCCCGGAGTCAGGCCAAAACCCGCGGCAGGCCTTTCCAGATTGGTGACACCGTTGTGGCCCCCGGCACACGGGCGATTATCGACTTGCCGGTAGCACGGCTCTATACCCACGATTCACTGAAAATGCCGGTACAGGTGGTGAATGGCCGGCAGGCTGGCCCTACTCTGTTTGTTTCCGCCGCCGTGCACGGCGATGAAATCAACGGTGTGGAGATCATTCGCCGCCTGCTGGTGCGCAAGCAGTTATCGAGTCTGCACGGAACTTTGCTGGCCGTTCCAGTGGTCAACGTGCACGGCTTTCTGGACCAGAACCGCTACCTGCCCGACCGCCGTGATCTGAACCGCTCGTTCCCGGGCAGCCCCACGGGCTCGGTGGCGGCCC
>JANOGQ010000212.1:0-2576 GCA_031406105.1 Lysobacterales bacterium
TGGCGATCGCGATCTTGATCGGCACGCGCCTCACGCAGAAAACGTTCCAGTTCCTGCAGCAGCTTCCAGCCTGACCAGGGCAGTAGCAGGGTCAGCAGGGAAAGCGCCAGCAGGCGGTTACGCAGGCTCATTGGTCAGCGGCAGCGCCGTGCTGTGGTTTCCAGCGATAGCCAGCGCCATAGATGGTTTCCAGTTGATCAAAAGCAGCGTCCAGGGCAATGAATTTACGGCGTATGCGTTTCACGTGACTGGTAATGGTCTGGTCGTCCACCAGCACATTGGCATCATCCATCAATTGCTGGCGGGTGCGTACATGGCCTGGATGGCGAATCAATGAATTAATAATCCAGAACTCAGTAACGGTGAGATCCACCGGCTGCTGCCGCCAACTCACTTCCATGCGTTCCAGCGAGAAACGCAAATCACCGCGCTCCAGGGTTTTGGCTTCGGAAGCCTTGCCAGACAGCGCCTCAACCCGGCGGAACAGAGCCACCACGCGGGCGATCAGGTGCTGCAGGCTGATGTCTTTGGTCAGGTAATCATCGGCGCCAAGGCGCAGACCAGAGATTACATCCAGGTCGGAATCACGCGCGGTCAGGAAAATGATAGGCAGGCTTTTCGACAGGCCTCGCAGTTCGCGGCATAACTCAAAGCCCCCTTCAGGCTCATTGCCCAGTCCTACATCGATGATCACCAGCTCTGGCAGGCGGCGTGAAAAAGCGGCAAATGCCGCTGCACGACCACTGTAGCCGCTGACGTGGTAGCCATAGCGCCGCAAGGCCTCTTCGTAATTGTGCCGGATGGCAGCCTCGTCTTCGACGATGGCGACGTGTCTTTGCATGAGTTTTATGCCCTTGTCCGTGTAGCTGGACGCGTTTTGCGTGTGTGGTCGCTGAGTGCGCATGATAAGACTCCGCGCCTCTGTTTTATATCCACACAGGTGCTTGCAGACGCTGCTGCCCCAACTCTGCCCGAATTCAACCCCCGGATTGACCCTTCCCGGCATTTCATGGCCAGCAGCAGGCGTTTCAATAGAGCCATGAAAAAACCCTATCCACAACCCTATCCACAACCCGATCCCCAACCCAATACACAAATCAAACAAGCACCCGCCACCCCACAGTTATTTTTGCACGGAGCCCGCACTGAAATGTTCAGTCCTTCAGAAAACATAAACCCTGCGCCAGCAGGCATTCGCAAACCTTCTATAAGCACGGCCCTCGAAGAGGACGCCTGGCAGCATTATCCCGAACTGGCCAGCCGCTTGCAGCAGCGCAAACAGGAGCTGCGTGACCAGCAACGGCGTGAACGGAAGCAGCGCTGGGGCATTGCTGCATCCGAGGTTTATCGCTGGCAAAATCGTGGCTTGCTGGCACTGTGCCTGCTGGCTGTTTTATTCCTGCTAGGAACGGGAATAGCTAAGGCGCAAACTGTGGATGAGGGTGACTGGGGCCTGCAGTTCCAGGGAGATGGCCAACAACAGCATGCCGTGGCGCTGGACACCCTGATTGTTGCCGATATCAACGGCCTCGTCGCTCGTATCGAAGTACAGCAACGCTTTCGCAATACAGGCCGCAGCTGGTCTGAGGCCATCTACCGCTTTCCCTTACCGCTAGGCGCCGCTGTAGATCGCCTGCAGGTCCAGGTGGGTGATCGCATCATTGAAGGTGAAATCCAGCAGCGTGAAGTTGCGCGTCGAATGTACCAGCAGGCACTGAATACTGGTGTGATTGCGGCATTGGTGGAGCAGCAAAGGCCCAATCAGTTTGAAACCCGCCTGGCCAATATCGAGCCCGATGAGGAAATTTCCGTGAGCATCAGCTTTTTGCAAAGGGTGGATTTCCGGCAAGGTGAGTTCAGCCTGCAGATTCCACTGACCTTCACGCCGCGCTGGGATCCGGCTCCCATCGGCAATCTGCCTGGTGGGAGCAGCGCTCAACATTTCAGCAAGCACATGCCGCTGGATGATCACAAACTGGAGCTGCGCCTGAAACTGCGTTCTGCTATCGAGCTGAGCCATATTTCCAGCCGCTTCCACGACATGGACATACACCCGGGCCTGGGTGGTTACGACCTGGCTCTGCTCAATCCGGACACGCGTACCGATCGTATGTTTGAACTCAACTGGGTTCCCTACCTCCACAGCACACCGCAGGCCGCCCTGTCCACATGGGACAGTGGCGATGCTGTTTATGCCTTGCTGATGCTGGCCCCACCGCTGGCGGAAGCCACACTGCCGCAGGAGCGCGAAGTGGTATTCATTATTGATACCTCGGGCTCAATGCAGGGTGAGGCCATGAGCCAGGCCAAAGCCGCTTTGTACCAGGGCCTTGCCTCGCTGAATATGGAGGATCGCTTCAACCTGGTGGAGTTCAACTCCGAAAGCCATACACTGTTTCCCGGCTCGGTAGCCCCCGATGGCAATTATCTCGAGGAAGCCCTCAACTTTATCGAAAGCCTCGAAGCTGATGGCGGCACCAATATGGAGCCTGCGCTGCGCGACGCGATGATGCTGCCCACCCAGCCCAGCCTGTTGCGGCAGATTGTCTTCGTCACTGATGGCAGTGCAGGCAATG
>JANOGQ010000245.1:0-2240 GCA_031406105.1 Lysobacterales bacterium
GATTTTACTCTGTCCCTTTACTCTGACCCCACGACTCCCACGACTCAGTCTGGCCCCTGATTTCCTCTGCCAACTGCTTCACCAGCGCCGCATGCGCCTGAACGCGCTGCGGCAGGGGGATGGCGGCTGCGGGTGTTTCAAAAACCAGTACTGTCTCTGCGTAGGGGCCGGGCACGATCTGGCCATCAACCATGATTGAAGCAGCGCTCATCAGCTCATCGATGGAGCCATCCACCACCGGTCCAATGATGCCCTGGTTGATGGGCTCATCAAAGCGCGTCACTCCATCCATTTTCAAAGGAATGTCGTTGGCGCGCAGTACCTGCACAGCCAGGCTTGCCAGCGGATCCAGCTCGCCCAACTTTCCTTGTGAATACACATAGCCTTCGCTGATCAGATTGTCTTCATGCAGGTCGAGGCTGACGATGGGTGGATAGGCTTTGCTGGTTTCGAGGATATAGCGAGTGATGGCCTCAGCTTCCTGGCTGGAAGCACTGCTGGCCCGGGTCTGGCCAGGTTTCTCCGGCTCGATCAGCAGATGTGATGAATCACCGACGCTTTGGCCAGCGGTTTCCGCTGAATACACTGGCATATTCAGGTAGCGCCAGTTGTTGGCATAGCCATGCGGATTATTCAGTGGCAAAATTACCACGGCTTTGTGCTTGCCCAGTTCCAGCAGGCTGTCAAGGGATTCGGCTATGGCGCTGGGCCCGGCAGTTTCTTCACCGTGTATGCCGGAAAGTATCCACACAGCCTCGCCAGCATGGGGTGTGCGCAAAGCGATAATGGGCAGGGCATAGTCTCGACCTTGCGGTTGAGAAAGGGTGACCAGGTCCACGATCCAGCCTGCTTGTTGCAGACTCAGATAGCGGTCGTACAGTTGCTCAAGCGGCTTTCTGCCATCCGCAAAAGTCTGCACATCCTCGGGAAGCTCGATCTGCTCCGCAAAAAGCGCAGACGTCAGCAGCAGGCTGAAAGCACAAATGGCCATATTCAAGCCGCCGACCCGCGATAGGGTTGCTGAACCTGAAAATAATTCCTCTATCTGAATTTTCATAGGAGCATGACTCTGTGGAGTACTGTTGCCATATAGTGGCCAGTTTGCTTGATCCCGCCAGGCATTGCAGCATCATGGGCCTCACACAACGATACTCGGGTTTCACAGGTAATTATAATTCATAGCTATCAGAGTCTGTGCGGGGTTAAAATTCCACCCCGGAATCAGCCTGAATACTAAGGAAGCCCTGATTAATTCATCCTTGAATTATCAGAGCACGCCAAACACAAAACGTGGTTTTTGTTTGGCTTCATTTTCAATGATTTGCAATCATTGAAAATGGCGGCACATCCTTATGCCGCGGAAACTCTGAATAAATCAGAGTTTCCCTAAGCTCGGGCTCTTGAACTTTGGAATCATTGTGATCAAAAATCTGCTGTTGGTGTTACTGGCTTTGGGCGTCCTGTTTGGTGGGATTTTTGGCTGGAAATACTACCAGGGCCAGCAGAAATCGGTTGGCCGTGTCATGCCACCAACCGTCGTCAGTACCCAACTGGTTCGGCAGGAAAACTGGCAACCCAGCCTGCCTGCTGTGGGTACGATCATGCCCATCCGCGGAGTTATTATTTCATCCGAATTGGCCGGAGTGATTCGGAAAATCAATTTCGATTCCGGCCAGATCGTCAATGCCAATGATTTGCTGGTGCAGTTTGATGACGAAGTGGATGTTGCCGAGGCTCTTGCCCTGGATGCAGAACGTAAACTGGCCGAAAGCACCCGCGATCGATTGCAGAAAATTGTTGCCGGCAACCTGGGTTCAAAATCCGACCTCGATGAAGCCCAGGCGCAGGTGGATAGCACGCGTGCCCGGGTGGCAGCCAAGCAGGCCACCATCAGCAAAAAAGCCGTACGCGCGCCATTTGCTGGCGAGCTGGGAATACGGCGCATCAATCCGGGCCAATACCTGGCAGCAGGGGATCCGATTATTGACCTGGTCAACCTCGATCCCATTTATACCGAATTTACTTTACCTGAGCGCTTCCTGAGTGAAATCGCCGTGGGGCAGGAAGTTGCCGTCAGCGTAGCTGCGTGGCCTGATCAGGAGTTTCCGGGAAAGATCAGCGCCATCAGCCCGAATATCGAAAGGTCCAGTCGCAGCGTTCCGGTACGAGCCATATTGCAGAATCCGGATCGTCGCCTGCATCCCGGCATGTTTGCAGAAGTCAGGGCAAAACTTCCACAG
>JANOGQ010000298.1:0-4925 GCA_031406105.1 Lysobacterales bacterium
TGGAGCTGGCCGGATAATCCGTCTACGAATTTTCTAGATTGATGTTTATTTGGCCTGATTTTTTCCTTTGGATATTCGGCTTGCCGCTATTGAATAATTGCGCTATTGTTATATCACTCTTATGGTTCTATTCTGTAAAAATGAAGTTCGCACCTGATGACTGGGCCAACAGCAAAGATTGTCTGGCTCAACTCTGAAATTTGTATCTACCCGCTTGATTTGCCAGTTCCCGATTTGCTGCTTTATGAATCCCCATGCTTTGGATCCGCCACAAGCGTTGCGGCAACTGCTGTCCGGAATACCTTGTTGGCGGCGTATTTTCACTGAATACGGAGGAATAGTATGTTTGAACACCGTCAGCACCAAATGGAAAAAATGATGAAGGAAAATCCTGAATTCCTCAGGATATTCAACCGCCACCAGGAACTGGACCGGCGAGTGACAGATGCCGAATTTGGCACCACACCAATGGAAGACCTGGCCTTGGTGAAGCTTAAGAAAGAGAAATTGATGGCCAAAGACCAGCTGGCGCGGATGATGGACAAGACCAGCAACTGATTTTCGCCGCCATTACAGTTGACGGCCGGGTAGAATTACCCGGCCGTTTTTGTTTCAAGGGGCTAAACTGTGCAGCGGCATCTCCGATTCGCCCGAGTATTGACGGGATACATCGCCAGATTGCTCACGATTACAGTGAAACCTGATACCAGCCCACAGCTGCTTTACGGAGAAACCAGTTCGATGGAAGTTTTTGCAAATGTCCTGGAAATGATAGGCAACACGCCCATCGTGCGGATCAATCACCTGGATACAGGACCTTGCCAGCTTTATATGAAGATGGAAAGCCTTAACCCGGGGGCTTCGATCAAAGACCGCATCGGCTTGCGCATGATCGAAGACGCCGAACGACAGGGCAGGATCAAGCCGGGTGATACGTTGGTTGAGGGAACGGCAGGTAATACCGGCCTGGGACTGGCATTGGTGGCTGCACAAAAAGGCTACCGGCTGTTACTGGTGATTCCGGACAAGATGAGCCGGGAGAAGATTTCCAACCTCAAAGCCATGGGTGCCGAAATCGTGTTAACCCGCTCTGATGTGGCTAAAGGCCATCCTGAGTACTACCAGGACCTGGCCAAGCGGCTGGCCGGTGAAATGGACAATGCTTATTTCATCAACCAGTTTGGCAATCCGGCTAACCCCAGGGCACACGAGGAAGTAACGGGCCCGGAAATCTGGCGGCAAATGGATGGTCAGCTGGACGCTATCGTTTTGGGGGTGGGCTCAAGCGGCACCGTAACCGGCTTGTCGCGCTATTTTGCTCGCGAGGCACCTGAGCTAGAGCTGGTGCTGGCTGATCCTGTGGGCTCCATCCTGGCGGAATTCATCAATGATGGAATATTGAGCACCAAGAGCAGCAGCTGGATGGTTGAAGGAATTGGTGAAGATTTTCTGCCTGTGATCAGCGATTTTACTCGAGTCAGGAAAGCTTATTCCATCAGTGACAAGGAAAGCTTTGAGATGGGCCGCGAATTGTTGAAACGGGAGGGTATTTTGGGTGGCTCATCCACCGGAACCTTGCTGGCTGCGTCTTTGCGTTACTGTCGCGAGCAGACTGAAGCAAAAAACGTACTGACTTTCTGCTGCGACACCGGCAATCGCTACCTGTCGAAAATGTATAACGATTACTGGATGCGCGATCTGGGCTTTCTCGAAACCATCCAGCACGGTGATCTGCGGGACCTGATCGCACGACCTTATGATTCTCATGACACCATCACGGTAGGCCCGGATGAACCTCTGGCCAACGCTTATGGGCGGTTCAAGTTGTATGATGTTTCGCAGTTGCCAGTGATCGAGCATGGCCAGATCGTGGGTATCCTGGACGAATCCGATTTGTTGCTGGCGGTAGCAGGAGATCAGAAAGCCTTTGCCCGACCCGTGCGCGAAGCCATGGTGACCGATCTGACGGAAATTGATGTGAAATCCCCAGTGGCGGACCTGATGCCGATATTCAACCGGGATTTTGTCGCTATCGTCAAAGACCAGAAAAAATTCCTCGGCTTGATTACCCGTGTTGATCTCCTGAATTTCCTGCGACGCAAAGCAGAACGAACCTGAAAATACTGGCAGAAAATTCCAAATGACCAAGAAAAACAAAACACAGGCCCTGGCTACACGCGCCATCCACGCGGGGCAGAAGCCTGATCCTTCGACTGGCGCAATTATGACGCCGATTTATGCCACTTCCACATACGTGCAGCGCAGCCCCGGTGATCACCGCGGCTGGGAGTATTCTCGCAGCCACAACCCTACCCGTGATGCCTATGAGCAATGCATCGCCAGCCTGGAAGGTGGTGTGCGCGGATTCGCTTTTGCTTCGGGAATGGCGGCCACGGCAACCGTGCTGGAATTGCTCGATAGCGGTGATCATGTTGTTGCTGGCGACGATCTTTACGGTGGAAGTTTTCGCCTGTTCCATCGCGTACGGGAACGCTCAGCCGGGCTGAACTTTACATTTGCCGAACTGGAAAAACCGGGTGCCCTGGAAGCTGCCATGCAACCCAATACCCGCATGATCTGGGTGGAAACGCCAACCAATCCGATGTTGCGCATTGTAGACATTGCTGAAGCGGCAAGCATTGCCCACGAACATGGCACCCTGCTGGTGGTGGACAACACCTTTGCCTCGCCCATGTTGCAGCGTCCGCTGGAACTGGGCGCCGACATCGTGGTGCATTCGGCTACCAAGTATCTGAATGGCCATTCCGACATGATCGGAGGCGTGGCCGTGGTGCGGGACGATACCGAGCTGGCCCAGCGTTTGTGGTTCCTGCTCAATTCCATAGGCGCCATACAGGGGCCGTTCGACAGCTTCCTGGCATTGCGTGGTCTGAAAACCCTTGCATTGCGCATGGAGGCTCATTGCCGCAATGCGCTGATCATTGCGCAATGGCTGCAGCAGCACCCGGCGGTGGAAGAAGTGATCTATCCGGCCCTGGACTCGCATCCGCAGCGACAGTTGGCCATGCAGCAGATGAACGGACAGGGTGGCGGCATCATCAGTGTCGTGGTGAAAGGTGGCCTCGAAGCGGCCCGACGCATGCTGGAGCGTTGTGAGCTGTTCGCGCTGGCTGAAAGTCTGGGCGGGGTAGAAAGCCTGATCAACCATCCAGCCATCATGACACATGCCTCAGTACCCCCGGAAAAGCGCGCCCGGCTGGGCATCAATGACAGCCTGGTACGTTTGTCGGTAGGCGTGGAAGATGTAAACGATCTGATTGCTGAACTGGCCTATGCCCTGGATTAGGGATTCAGCTTCTTAATTCCGGCATATTACGATACAGATCCAGTGCTGCCGGATTGGCCAGGGCATCCTGGTTGCTTACCGGCTTGCCGTGGATGATGTTACGCACGGCCAATTCAACGATCTTGCCGCTGATGGTGCGCGGAATGTCAGCCACCTGGACGATGCGTGCCGGCACATGTCTTGGCGTGGTGTTGTTGCGGATGGACTTGCGAATTTCATCCTGCAACTGCTGGTTCAGTAGCAGCCCGTCACGCAATTTAACGAACAGTATGATGCGCACATCGTCATCCCAGTCCTGGCCGACACAGATGCATTCCAATACTTCGTCCAGCTTTTCCACTTGCCGGTAGATCTCGGCTGTACCTATGCGAACTCCAGCTGGATTCAAAGTGGCATCCGAGCGCCCGTGGATGATGAAACCGCGATGGCGGGTTTGCTCTGCAAAATCCCCATGTGCCCAGACATTCTCGAAACGCTCAAAGTATGCGGCATGGTATTTGCTCCCATCTTCATCACCCCAGAAAAACACCGGCATGGAAGGAAAAGCCTGCAGACAGCAGAGTTCACCCGTTTCACCTGGCGCTGCTTTGGAACCATCCTCGCGACGTATTTCAACTGCCATGCCCAGGCCCGGACACTGCAGTTCACCTCGATAGACTGGCAGTATAGGGCTACCCAGAATAAAACAGGATACGATGTCGGTGCCACCTGAAATCGAGGCCAGGCAGAGGTTCTGCTTGATGTCCCTGTACACGTAATCATAATGTTCCGGAGCCAGGGGTGATCCGGTTGAGAGCAGGGTAAGCAGTGAATTCAACTGGTGTGATTCCCGTGGTTTGATACCCGCCTTTTCCCAGGCAGCAATGGCCTTGGCTCCGGTGCCCAATACTGAAATTTCCAACTCGTCCACCAGGTCAAACATGGCAGTAGGGCCAGGATAAAACGGCGAACCTTCATATAAAACGACCGTGGCGCCAACGGCCAGGCTGCTGGCCATCCAGTTCCACATCATCCAGCCGCAGGTAGTGAAATAACAGATGCTGTCTGAGCGCCGCAAATTGGTGTGCAGCATCAGTTCTTTCATGTGCTGCAGCAAGGTACCGCCGGCACCGTGCACAATGCATTTGGGTATGCCGGTGGTTCCGGAGGAATACAGAATGTAGAGCGGGTGGTCGAAAGGCAGCCGGGTAAATTCAAGGGTAATTGCCTGCTTGTCCCTGAAGTCATCAAACCATTGCGCCCTGGGTACGGCACCCAGGTCTGCTTGCCGGTTCATGTAGGGAACGACCACTACTTTTTCGATAGTAGTGACTGCATTGACAATCCCGGCGACTTTTTCCATGCAGTCATGTGCTTTGCCGTTGTAGCTATAGGCGGCGGCACAGAACAGCACCTTGGGCCGGATCTGGCCGAAGCGGTCTACCACCCCGGCAATGCCGAAATCCGGCGAGCAGGAAGAGAAAATGGCACCAATGCTGGAGGCAGCCAACATGGCGATGATGGTCTCAGGCAGATTCGGCATGTAGGCAGCCACTCGATCACCCTGATTCACGCCCATGGCGCGCAAGGCTGCTGCGGTCTGCATCACTTCTACATGCAATTCTGCATAGCTGAGCTG
>JANOGQ010000307.1:0-3193 GCA_031406105.1 Lysobacterales bacterium
TTCACGGGCAGCGGCGGCTCGTCGCCGGCAAGGCACGTCTTCCAGAACTGAGTGAACACGCGATAGGGCTCGCCGGCCTTGTTGCGGATCGTCCACGGCTCGAACAGCAGGCTGGCTGAACCGGAACACCGGCAGCCAGCAGGGAAAGGATGTTTTCTATTTGCATTACAGATCCAGTCATGTGGCGATGATAGCAGTAGCTGATGAATATTCATTGACGCTGACGCCCATCGTCGCTAAGTTGCGGCAGACACAGAATCATAAAATCGAATTACATGCCACCATCGCTGTATCACCTGCCTGCCTCCAGTGATTCGCTTCGCAAAAGTGCGACCGCCTGGCTATTGCTGGGATTGGCGGCTTTGGTGGGAGCAGGCTTGTTCTCCCTGATGCTGGTGCTGGCAAGGACACCCTTCATTCAGGAACTGATGCCGTTAGTGGATTTTTTCCGCGTGGCACTGGTGATTCATGTCAACCTCTCGGTGCTCATCTGGTTGTTGTCTATCGCAGGCGTGTTCTGGAGTCTGGCTTGTCGCAATGATGCCCAGCTATGGGACCGTTTTTCGTTCTGGCTGGCAGCTCTGGGCACCGCCATCGTTAGCGCTTCCCCCTTTCTCGGCGCCACCGAGCCATTGATGAACAACTATGTGCCGATATTACGTCACCCGGTTTTTTACACCGGCCTGGGTATGTTCACTGCGGGAATTGTCCTGCATCTGCTGCGATGCGGTCTGGACCACAATCGACGCCAGCCCGACGATGCCGGCCAGCTGAGTGGGGCAGATGCCCTGCGCCTGGGCATTCGCCTTTCTGCCTGGATCACCGCCGTCGCCGTGCTGGCTTTTCTGGCTTCCATGGCCGGAATACCGTCTGAAATGGAAGGTGAAGCCTATTTCGAATTCCTGTTCTGGGGTGGCGGTCACATCCTGCAATTCACCCACACCATGCTGATGATGGTGGCCTGGATTGTATTGGCCAGCGCCGCTGGCTTCCGCTTTGTGCTCAGCCCAAGACTGACTGCCGTGTTCCTTATCATTCTGGCCTTGCCGGTGATTACCGTGCCGTTTCTTTACCTGGCCCACGAGGTAACATCCCCGGGCCACCGGCTGGCCTTTACCGAACTGATGAAATACGGCGGATTATCCTGTGTGCCGCTGGGGCTGGCTATCGCCTTCAGCCTGCGCGATCGAAAAGCACTGACGGGCGAGGCCATTTATCTGCGTAGCGCTTTGTGGTCGTCTATCGTGTTGTTCGCAAGCGGTGGCTTTCTGGGGTTCATGATCTCCGGCCTGGATATCGTGATACCGGCCCACTATCACGGCTCAACTGTGGGTGTGACCATCGCCTTTATGGGACTCTGCTATTACCTGTTGCCCCGATTGGGTTTTGGCCAGGTGCCGCAAAAACTCGCAAGCTGGCAACCGATTCTGTATGGCGGCGGTCAGTTGCTGCACATCATGGGCCTGGCCTGGAGCGGTGGTTACGGTGTGCAGCGCAAAACTGCGGGGCTGCAGCAAGGTGTGGATCGGCTCGGTGAAATCGCCGGCATGGGTCTGATGGGCCTGGGCGGCCTGATTTCCGTCATCGGCGGCCTGTTATTCCTGCTTGCAGCCTGGCAAGCCATTCGTTCGCCTGTTGCTCCTGCCGCAGCAGAGAACATTTGAGTTCAGGCAAGATGACTTAAGGCAGGCTGCTCTCTGCTCAGCCAGCTAAACTGGCCTGAGTTGCAGTCGCAGGAGTACTACATGTCCGAATTGATCCTGTTTACCTTCAATGGCATTCTGATCTACCTTTTGTCCGACTGGATTCTGCGCCGCATAGAGCACGGCCGCGGCGGCGTGCTGCCCAACCGGCAAGTGGTTTTTTTCGTCATTTTTCTGTTCCTTGCCCTGCTCAGCTTCACAGCATTGCGTGCTTTACTGATACCAGAAATGGTTTGAGCAACGAGTTCAATTCAGGCCTGGCTGGCCGAGTTCACCGTGCATGCGCGCATCGAAGCTGGAGAAGTGGCCGCCAAACCAGCCGGAGAGGCCGAGAGCAAGCTGCTGGCGGCCCTGTTCCGGATCTGCAGCATAGACATCCATCATGTCCAGAATCTGCTCCAGCAACTTCTCATGATCATGCTTGTGAGCAGCGTACCCGGCATAGCCCACAGCCCGCATCAGGCGTTCTTCCAGAGCGAAATGCGCCGCAATGCCCGCATGAATTTCACCCAGCATGGCCGCAACAGCATCCCGGCTTGTCGCATGGATTGAAGCAATCTTCAGGCGGGCATGAGCTGCATTAATCGATGCAATCATTTGCTGGTGTTCGCGATCCACCGAAGCAATGCCAAGTGCATAGGCTGGTTTCCAGGAAAGCAGATTCATCATCGTGGGCCTATTCAAGCCTGAAGTTCTGTAACAAGGGGTCAAAACTGATCACCAGATGCTGGCCTGGCCTGAGCGTTAGCTGCTCTTCAAGAAAAAAATCAAAAGTGTCGGGCTGTCCGGAATCGTTCATGGCAACAGTGAGCTGCCATTCACCTGCCGCCAACGGAAACCGGGCATACACAGTGGACGAGCCATCTTTCCAGATACCACTGGGCTGCAGGGTTTCTGCATACAGCAGGTAGCCATCGGCGGTGAGCTGCACACGCAGCGGGTGTTTCTCACGGGGACAATCACTGGGGCGGCGCATATTGGGCGGCAGTTCATTGAGTTCTTCCTGGGTAAATTTGCGGCATTCCCCAATACGCTGGCCGCTATGCGAAACCGACAGGGATACCATGGCCTCATCATCCTGCAGCAGGCTGAATGCTGGCCAGGCAGAAAATACACTGGCAGCCACCAGGAACAGGCCATAAGCCAAGGCCTGCAGCGGCAGGCGCTGCCAAATGCCCTTCCGCTGTTCAGACACCTCCGCCGTTTTTCCCAACTGCGACCGGAAAGCCGCCAGGCGGCTGATGATGGGGACTTTTTCACTCCATCGATCCTCCCAACCGAGTGCCAGTTTGCTTCGATCGGTTCGCTCCCGCAGTCTCGGATCGCGTTCGCGTGCCACCCGCTGTTGGGTCCACAGAGTTCCCAGGCGATATTCGCAATCGCCGGAACTGCAGCCCGCCAGAAACACACCATCAGCGTGATTACGACTGAGGATGAAATCGATAAAGGCTGGCGGCAAGTGCGCCATGCAGCGCAATGCAATCACAGCG
>JANOGQ010000309.1:0-1576 GCA_031406105.1 Lysobacterales bacterium
CTGGTTGCAGCGCTTCGGCAACCCCTTCGCCCTGATCCTGGCAGATGAAAGCGGCAGGACAGCTATCGATTTCGGAGTCTACGCAGCACCTGAGACATTCCTCATCGATGCACGCGGCCAAATTGTCTTCAAACAGATAGGTGCGCTCACTCCGCAAATTGTGCAAGAGGAGATTCTGGCGAGATTGAACAGGGGTGAATTGCATTGAAGTTCACTAAATTGGTTACCCATCTCGGTCTGATGCTGCTCCCGGCACTGGTATTGGCTTATGCACCCTTGAGCTTTGACAGTGAAGAGCAGGAGCAGCGCTTTAAGGATCTGACTGAAGAGCTGCGCTGCGCGGTTTGCCAGAATCAGAGCCTGGCAGATTCAGATGCGCCACTGGCACAGGATCTGCGCGAGGAAATTCACGACATGTTGGGGGACGGCCAGAGCGATGAGCAAATCCGCCGTTTTCTGGTTGATCGCTACGGTGATTTTGTTCTCTATCGACCGGCCATGAAAGGCAACACACTGCTGCTGTGGCTGGCACCCGCCCTTTTGTTGCTGGGCGGCGGCATGGTAGTGGCCTATTCTGTGCGCCGTCACCGTCTGGTAGACAAGACCCTCGATTTTGACCCCGAAGGCGGTAACGAGGACCGGTCAACCTGATGTTCTGGCTGGTTTCCCTGTGTGTGGTTCTGGCTGCTGGTTTGTGGGTCATGTGGCCCCTGCTGCGTGGCGATTCACGTTTTAAAGTAGCTGGCCTGCTGGTGATGCTGGCACTGCCTTTGTTGGTCTACTGGCAATATCAGATCGTGGGCGCACCCCTCGCCATGCAGGAAATGGTTCAGAGCAAGCCGGCAAGCTCTGATGCCAGCCTCGATGAACTGGTCGTGTCTTTGCGGGCAAAGCTGACGGAAACTGCGGCAGATCTGGAAGGCTGGGTGTTGCTGGGGCGCACTTACAAAACCATGCAGGATTACCCGTCCGCCGTTGCGGCTCTGGAAACTGCCAATCGACTGGTCCCCGACGCGCCGGTGGTTTGGGTAGAGCTGGTCGAAGCACGGCTGTTCGCCTCCGGTAATCCGGATATAACGCCGGAAATGGTTCAACTGCTGAAGCAGGCGGTTGCCCAGCAACCTGAGTTGCAGAAAGGCTGGTGGTTATTGGGGCTGGCAGCAGCCCAAGGCGGCGATGATCCACAAGCCATTTCATATTGGCGCAAATTGTTGCAAGGCATGGAACCCGATAGCCCGGTGGCCCAGTCCGTGCAGGTTCAGATCGCAGACGCTGAGGCGCGTTTGCTCGCTGCCGGAGTAACAAACACCCAGGATTTGAACCAGCAGTGGCAAAGTGCTGAGATACAGGTCGATCTCAGTACAGAAGCTCGGGAAACATTTGCCGGGCTGCCTGAAAATTCAGCTCTGTTCCTGATCGCACGGGCTCCCGGACAAAGCTCGGGCCCACCACTGGCCGTCAAACGAGTCGAGCAGCCGGGTTTTCCCATGCAGCTGACCTTGAGTGATGCCGACAGCATGTTACCCGAACGTCCGGCTTCTGGATTTGCCACTCTGCAATTGCAGGCCCGACTGTC
>JANOGQ010000315.1:0-3433 GCA_031406105.1 Lysobacterales bacterium
GTGATATGCTCAGCAGAGGGAGTCAGGCAGCCATGACGGCAGCTAAAAATACTCAATTACAAGAATCAGGCCCAGGCCTTGCCGTGCGGGTACCAGAAGCCCTGTTGTCGGTACCGGCGGAAGCAGCGGAGCGTGCGCGCATGAGCGAAGCACAAGCAGATCAGCTATTGGTGGAACGGGTCCAGAAGGGCGACAAGCACGCCTTTGACTTGCTCATCAGTAAATACCAGCATCGTATAGTGAACCTGGTCAGGCGCTACGTGTCAGATCCGGACGAGGCGCTGGATGTAGCACAGGAATCCTTCATCAAGGCTTACCGAGCCATGAAGAATTTCCGTGGCGAGAGTGCGTTTTACACCTGGTTGTACCGCATTGCCATCAATACCGCCAAGAACTGGCTGGTGGCGCAGAAACGCAGGCCGCCCTTGTCGGATATCGATGCTGCAGATGCTGAACAGTACGATTTTGACAGCAGGCTGAAAGATAAAGGCACACCGGAAAATGAATTGTTACGCGAGGAAATCAAACGTACGGTGTTTGATTCAATTTCCGCGCTGCCCGAGGATTTACACACAGCGATCATGTTGCGCGAAATGGAAGGGATGAGTTACGAAGAGATTGCCACTACGATGGAATGTCCCATCGGCACCGTCCGGTCGAGAATATTCCGGGCACGTGAGGCAATCGACCTCGAATTGAGACCATTATTAGAAAGCCATTGATAGGCAACCAATTGTCAGGGCAGGGCACAGCAATTATGAAATCAGAACAGATGAACACCGAACCAAGAGAAAATCTTTCATCCTTTATGGATGGTGAAGTAGATAAATCCGCTGGCAGCTTTCTGGTGCGCCGCCTGGCGAGCGATCAGGTATTGCGCGCAACCTGGGATCGCTACCACATCATCCGCGATTGCTTGCGCCAGCAGGATGCACACCTGGTGCAGGAAGATTTATGCAGCCGGGTACGCCAGGCAATTGATCTGGAAGACAGCCAGTCGGTACCCGTTATTCAGTCCAGGAGTTGGGTCAGATCTATGGCTGGCGTTGCCATAGCGGCCTCGGTTGCCATGCTTGCCATTGTGGCTGTTGGGCCAGCTCAGCAGGGTGGCCCGGACGGCGCCATTGAGGCTCCAGCCCTGGCTGTGCAGGCTGAGTCTTTCGTCAGTCCTAACATGGGTAACCCAGTACCCGCCAGCCAACCGGTCAATCTGGGTGGGCAGCGCACTGCCGAGCAGGAAAAGGCCAAAGCTTATCTGTTACGCCATTATCAGCTGACGGGTGATGGAGCGGGGCAAGGATTTGTGGCATTGGTTCCGATCGTAGCAACGGGTGAGAATGCTGTGACCGATGCCACGCCCGAACTTCTGCCATCCGCAGAGGAAGCTGAATTACCTCGGCAATGAAACTCCTGGTATGTTGTGCAGGCGCAGCACTTCTGCTTTCAGTGAGCCTGAGCCTGGTTCTGAGTCCGACATCCCACGCTGCAGATAATCCGCAGGCATGGCTGGAGCGCATGAGCTCTGCCATGAGCCTGATGAGTTATCAGGGCACTTTCATCTACATCGCTGATGAGCGCATGGAAACCATGCGTATCACCCATGTTGTTGATGAACAGGGTTCCCGTGAGCGACTGGTATCAGTATCAGGTCCGCACCGCGAAGTCATACGCGACGAATCTGGTTTGAAGTGGATTTCAGCGGAAGCAGATTCGGTGATGGCTGATCCTGTCGTGAGCTGGCCCATGTTCCTGCAACAATCGGTGCGCGGACTGCCTGGCACCTCTGCACATTACCAATTCAAACTGGGCGATCAGAAGCGCATCGCGGAACGCACTGCTCAACGGCTCGATATCATTCCCGCTGATCAATACCGCTATGGCTACAGCCTTTGGCTGGAATCTGGTTCTGGATTGTTATTGCAGTGGCAGTTGAATGACCAGGAAGGTGCAGAGTTGGCCAAATTGGTGTTTACAGAGCTTAAAATGGGTTCGGAAGTAGACCTGAATGAACTCAAAAAAAGCGCTTCCACCAAGATGCAACAAGTTGCCTCTGGCTTACCCGTTGGCGCCGCAAAAGCCGTTTCGGAGTCAGCTCCATGGCAGGCTCAATGGCTGCCGCCCGGATTCCACATGACAGCCAACCGGGCACCCGGCCAAAGCCCGGAAAATTCGTTTCAGCACCAGGTTTACAGCGATGGTATTGCTTCAGTTTCCTTGTATGTGGAGCCGCTGCAGTCATCTTCCGGGCTTGGACTGGGTATGCACCAATTGGGCACCAGTCATGTTTTCTGTCGTAAGGTTGGCGATGCGCTGGTGACTGTGGTTGGCGATGTTCCTGCCAGCACAGTGGAGAAAATTGCTCAGTCTGTGAACCACAACTAAGCCGCCCTGGTCTCATCCGGCAAACTTTATGATTGAGCAACAAGGGCGGATAGTGAGTCTGACGGGTAGACGAGCCATGATTGCAATTGGTGCCAGTTCCGGATGCCCCGCCTGTGATGCCGGCAAAGGCTGTGGAGCCGGGATTTTCGGTCTTATGATGATGCGCAAACCGCTGCTGCTGGAGTTGGACAATCCGCTGCAGCTCAAGGCCGGGGAAGGCGTCATGGTGGGCATTCCCGAAGCGTTCTTCCTGGGCTTGCTCGCCAGGCTTTATCTCTTGCCCTTGATGGCCGGAATGATCGGAGCAGCCTTGGGACACAGCCTGGCTGATGGCTTGCATCTGCAATCGGCCTACCAGGATCTGCTGGCCTTGTTGGGCGCTTTGTTTTTAGCCTTTATGACCCTGCTGAAGAACGCGAGGGGAAAACATTGGCAGAAGGCTGAATTGCAGCTGACCCTGTTAACTTACCTGCCTGACCAGCCTGGGCAAAATTGCCGGGCAAGGTTAATTAAAGACGCTCTGGATTAATCAAAGTGGGCTGAACAGGCAATGGCTTTTTTATCATTTCATTCATCAATTGCAAGAGGATTTTCCATGACTCGAAGATTTCTGATTACGATCAGCATGCTGTTTCTCATGCTGTCATCATCCACTGTCACCGCGGTAGTCAGCGGCTTGCCGGACTTTACCGAGCTGGTAGAAAAGGCCGGTCCCGCGGTGGTCAATATCCAGGTTGCCCAGTTCGGTAACCGGGTGCAACCAGGCGACGCTGAAAATGCGCAGGATCCTTTCGAAGGCCAGGAAGTCCCTGAATACTTCCGGCGATTTTTTGGACCTCAGGGCATTCCGGAGGCACAACCCGACAGACGCGGACTTGGTTCGGGTTTTATCTTTGAGTCAGATGGCTACATCATTACCAATCACCACGTGGTGGATGGTGCCGACCAGATTATCGTGCGGTTGGCAGATCGCCGTGAGTTTGAGGCAAAACTGATTGGTTCTGATCAGCAAAGCGATATCGCATTGCTCAAGATCGATGCCAGTGAGCTC
>JANOGQ010000327.1:0-1593 GCA_031406105.1 Lysobacterales bacterium
GCTGGTTGCCGCGCGAAATTGGCTGGATGCGTATCGGCAAGCCCGGCTCCAAGCCGAACCTGAGCCAGCAACGCTGCTGCAGCGACAAAGTGAAGCATGAAACTTGCTCAGCGGCAGGAATTTTTCCGGCGACTGCACAGCATGGATCCGCAACCTGCTACCGAGCTGGTCTATCGCAGCACTTTTGAACTGCTGATCGCGGTGTTGTTATCCGCCCAAGCCACGGATATCAGCGTCAACAAGGCCACCCCTGGCCTGTTCAAAGCAGCCAGAACGCCAGCGCAGATGTTGCAGCTGGGTGAAGCAGGCGTAAGGCAGCACATCCGTTCCATAGGCCTGTTCAATACCAAGGCAGCGAACATCATCAAGACCTGCGTCCTTCTGCAGCAAAACCATGACGGTAAAGTTCCGGCTGAGAGGGCAGCCCTGGAACAACTGCCAGGCGTGGGCCGTAAGACCGCCAACGTGGTGCTTAATACTGCTTTTGGATTGCCCACCATTGCAGTGGACACACATATATTCCGGGTCTCAAACCGCACCGGACTGGCGCCTGGGAAAACGCCCCTACAAGTGGAACTGAGACTCCTCAAAGCAGTACCGAAGGAATTTATACAGCATGCGCATCATTGGCTGATCCTGCACGGACGCTATACCTGTAAAGCCCGCAAACCGGCCTGCCCTGAATGCATCGTGCGCGACCTGTGCGCTTTCAAAAACAAGACAGCTGGCAAAAACAAGACAGTAACCTAAGGCAGCTCTGATTAATTCATCCCTGAATTATCAGAGCGCGCCCAACAACAGTATTTTGGAAAAAGTGTCATTTTTGTTTGGCTTCATTTTCAATGATTTACAATCACTGAAAATGGCGGCACATCCTTATGCCGCAGAAACTCTGAATAAATCAGAGTTTCCCTCACAAATATCGCTGTTTTGCCTCAGACAGTCGCGTTAGGGCCTCCTATGAACCTGTCGGGGTAAAGGTTTTAGCTGCGCGTGAAATAATCCTCGCAGGCCTCCGGTCTAATGCCCCGAATCCTTATGCCCTTTTGCAAAAGCTGGCTGGGCTGCTAGGATTCAGAGTGCAGGGAAGCTCCGAGTAAAACAGTATTTCCCTAATTCAGGCCGTTCCTCTGCGATTGCGCCGGAACGGACAGTCAGGCAAGAAGTATTTCTTGGCATCTGCCCGGAAATACAAATTCCGGGCAATGTTGCCCCTCAGTAACCACCCGTGCGCCCTGGTCGGATTCGATCCTGACGCGGGGGATGCTGGAGCTGCGGGTGCGGATCTAGGTAGGATTGAGTCGCCACAGCGGCGGTACGACTAGCTGAGGGGTGGAAAGCCATGACAACCGAAAGTAGCACACGGGCCACGCTCCTTGCCACCCTGCTCCTCGCGCCGATGGGCTGCGGCGACCCGCCCAAGTCCGTTGGCCTGGCGCAGGTATGCGATCGCGCCAACCATGAGAAGACCATCGAAGTGTCCGGCTATATCGGGCCGGAGAGCAGCGTCTACTGCTCGGGGCACGGTGGGGAAATGCGGTGCAAGATGGTGCTCACCGAGCAGCCGGGCGCCGCCAAGGGCGTCACCGCGGA
>JANOGQ010000342.1:0-3038 GCA_031406105.1 Lysobacterales bacterium
TGCCCGGCATCATGATGTCGCAGACCACAACATCAGGTTTCAGATCACGCACCAGCTCAAATGCACCAGCAGAGCCGTGGACTGCTTCAGCCTGGTGGCCGGCCGTGTGCAGATGTTGCAAAGCGACACTCAAAGCCATGGAGCTGTCATCGATGACCAGTACTCTGAGTTCCTGCAGTTTCATGGCTTACTTGCCTGCATGCCAATGATCAAAGCCTGGTGTGTCATCGATATCCCCTTGAACACTCTATGCCGTTCGCAGCGAATTCCGGCTAATCGCTGCTCTTCGACTCACGCAATTTGACGCTAACCATGACAGTTTATGCTCACCAGCCCAAAATTCAATGTTATGTGTGTTTATCACGGTCACGCGCTTTCCTGGCGCAGAAAGTTGTGACAGCATTCTGACTCAGGTTTCGGGGTACATGGCATCGGTTGCGGCAATTTGCTCAGTCATGGGCCTGGCTTCCCATTCCCTGAAATCAGGGTCAGAGAACAAGGCTTGTGATACCGCCACAAGCGAATCAGGAAGTTCTACTCCGTAACTGCGGAAGCGGCACATAACAGGAGCAAAGAATGCATCGACAATTCCGCGCGACCCACACAGCCAAGGACCAGGTGCACTGTTGCTTTGACGCAAATGCAGCCACAGATCGAGTATGCGGTCGATATCCCGTTGCGTGGCGGCTGGCCAATGTGGTGCCTTGCTGCGACGCCGTATGTTCATGGGCAGGTCAGTGCGCAGAGCTGAAAAAGCGGAATGCATTTCACTGACGGCTGAGCGGGCCAGCGCGCGAAGGCGCCAGTCCTGAGGCCATAAACCTGCATGAGGGCGAAATTCCGCAGCCCATTCAGCGATAGCCAGGCTGTCCCAGATCACGAAATCTCCAAGATGCAGTGCTGGCACTTTGCGGTTGGGTGAAATTGCAGCAATTTGCGGTATGCCATCACCCGAATAGCCGGACTGGGCCAGTGAAATCAATACTTCTTCAAACTCAATACTCGCCCAACGCAAGGCCAGCCACGGCCGTAAAGACCAACTGGAATAATTGTGATTACCGACATAAAGTTTGGCTTTTATCTGATGCATGATTCAGCCTCTTGTGGAGAATGAGAGCATTTCACAAACGCTGCTTGAATCCAAGCATTGCGGCGCTTGGCGGTAGTCATAATCGGGTCGTCACGTTGGGCAATGTCATCACACCGCTTACGCCCAGATCAGGCGAAAAAATTCTTCCAGATCAGACTGGCCCAGCACAAACCGATCAGCAACAGGCAGATGAATACGGCTGCGGAGCCTATATCCTTGGCGCGACCGGAAAGTTCATGACGCTCGGGGCCGATACGATCCACTGTGGCCTCAATCGCACTGTTCAACAATTCCACAATCAGCAGCAGAAACAATGGAAAAATCAGCAACAACCACTGCTCGACATTGGCTGCCAGGAAAAAAGCGCTGGGAAATAAAACCAGGCACAGAGCCACTTCCTGTCGAAAAGCTGCCTCGCTGCGCCAGCATGCTGACAGACCCTGCATGGAGTAGCCAGTAGCGTCAATCAGTCGTGCAATACCAGTCTTGCCGGGTTTCATATGGGTTTTCTCTGCCTCGATCTGACCGGATAGTGAATTTCAGCAATTCTAACAGCAGTTCGACTGCAGGCGATGAGCCATTGATGGGTAAGTTAGCGCCCTGGTCTCTCCCGGGCTTGGTCCAGATTTCTGCTAATGAAGCCGGGCAGTTATACTGCGGTTCTGGATGATGCAGAACCCACTTCACAGGAGCCCGTCATGCGTATGTTCAGATGGTCAGTTGTTCTTCTCGCTTTCATGTTGCAGGCCTGCGCAACCGGGCCAAGGATCAATATCGATTCCGATCCATCGGTGCAGGTCGCTAATTTCTCAACTTTTGGTTTTTTCCCCACTCTTGGCACTGACAGGCAGGGCTATGGCTCACTGACTTCGGAGCGGCTTAAGAATGCAACCCGGGCCCGTCTTGAAGCCCTGGGCTATACTTACTCGGAAACCAACCCGGATGTGCTGATCAATTTTGGAGCCTTCCTGAATGAAAAACTGCGGATTGATTCCGTGCCTACCGGGCCAAGCATGGGCATGGGCTATTACGGTTACCGCGGTGGAATGTACGGTGCCTGGGGCGGTTACAACCAGACCACGGTTGACCAGTACACCGAAGGCACACTCAACATCGACGTGGTCGATGCCAATCTGAAAAGACTGGTCTGGCAGGGCACGGCAGTAGGCCGGGTTACCGACAAAACCCGTGAGAATGTTGCTGCCGTAATCGATACGGTGGTGGGAGAAATTCTGGCCAGTTATCCGCCACACTCAGCCCGGTAATCGTTTGCTGACTTAACTTTCCGAGGCTGGCTGGGCACGGCTACTCAGGATTGAGTAGCCGTAGCCGTACATAAAGTGCTGGCAGAACTCTGAGAATTTCAGGGTCCGCCGGTGCTAGCAGGAAGTACCTTCTTTAATCACAATATTTGCGCCGGTGACATTGGACTTGGGCAGGTTGAAGCGCGTCCAGTTCAGCAAAATATCACTGCCGCTATGCGCTGTTCCATTGATACCCAACACACTGCTGCAGGCCACCAGGTCTCTGTTCCTTTTGAAGTAATTGTTTACTGTCATTCGTGGACTGGTGGCAGTGGTAGACACAACACACTCATAGCCGGTGAGGACACGGTTACATTGCGCGCCAGTACCTGCCTGTATTACCACGTCCGAAGCTTTCACGCCGGCAACTTCCGAAGTGATGCTGCCTTTAACCAGGAAGCCTGTGCTGGGAGGTGGGGCCGCAGCAACCACAGCCAGGGCATGCAAACGATAAGTCTTCAGAGCTGGGGTATAGGTGGGGTCGATAGGATCGGATCCCGTCAAGCCCAGGTTTCCACGATTTACTGCGAAATCAATGTTGGATGAACCTGAACCTGTGGTCAGTGCCGCTTTGCCCCGGTCGTGGGTGTTGCCGGTCTGGATGGCTTCGTCGTTAGTGACGCTGATGGGAAGGTTGACCGGAG
>JANOGQ010000356.1:0-3896 GCA_031406105.1 Lysobacterales bacterium
GACCGAGGCCAGCAAGGCCGAGCGCTCGTCCGCCACGCGCTGCTGGATAGCGTCCAGTTCCTCGCGCGTAAACTTTACCTTACCGCGCACGGCAGAGATTTTCAGGGCGCTGAGTTCGAGCGCGGAATTGAGAGCTGACTCCTGCACCTGTTGGCTGTCTCGTCGCAGCCGCAAGCGCGCCAGGGTTTCGGCGACGAATCTTGCGGCCAGTTCCTCCCGGCGCGCAGCCTGCCCGGCATCCCGTCTTGCTTCTGCCGTGCCGGCGGTTTCGGCGTCTTCCCGGTACTGCCGCGCCGATCGCTGATGCGCAGCCAGCTGGTTGTTGGCACCTTCAATAGCGCGGTTGGCGATTCGCAACCTGGAGCTGGTTGCACGGAGTTCACGCTGCAGTGATTGTTGCTCTGCCCGCAGCTGGTCAGCAAAGGCGACAGGGTAGGGTGCGGGCTGGTCCAGGCCGCGCCACGCGCTCAGCGCTTGCTGCGCGTTTTCCGCCTCACGGTTGATTTCCACCAGAAAATCGAGCGCTTCCTGGTGTTGGTACAGGGCGGCTTCGAGTTGCAGCAGCAGGTCCCGCGCTGCAGGGTCGCTGGCGGCTTCGGATTCACGCAATTCACCCGTAACGTTCTCAAGCCTTTGCGCGATGGCCTTGCGGGAGGAGAACTCCGGTTTGGAGGGGTCCTGGGCAAAAGCCTGCGAAGCACTGAGCAGAACGATGGCGGCGATCAGCACCCAGCCGATAAATCGCAAGCTTATGGGGTGGCCGCGGTTGGCGGAGTGCTTATGGGGTTTCATTGGCCAGCCAACCTTTACCCTGTTTGCGGCGTATCGTCGACAGCATGGGTATGAACGCAGAACACCGCCCCACTTTAAAGCAGCTGTGGCGAAGAGCGTTACCATTTCATGACAGGAAATTGACCTTTGCGGAACGCGGGGTTGCCCATCCCCAAGGGCTCCGCCGCTTCTGGTCCCTGACCTTTGCCTAGTTAAGCTCGTCGTTCCGGTAGTATTTGGTACCTTTCGCCGTCAGTTCCAGTGCCAGGCCGTCGTCAGTGAGCTGATACAGCCACACGCCTGGCTTGATCGATACCGCACCGGAATAGACCTGTGCGCCCTGGTCACCATATTGCGCCGAGGCCGTGGTTTGCGCGCCGATTTCCCAACCTGAATTGATGAAGCTGTTGAGGTCGGCTTCGTCCACGAATACCCAGACCAGGCGGAATTTCTTGACGCCAAAGCCAAGCCCTGCCTGCACTTCAGCCATCTTCATGAACGTTTCCTTGCCGTTGGCATTGGCGACCGCCATGCCTGCTCCCGAGCCGCCACCAGCGACTAATATTTTTACACCGAAGTTACTGAAGACGGCGTATCCGGCGGCACTTTCGATCACGCCCTGGGCCGACGGTTGGTCCTTGAAGAGTTCTGTCAGCGCCTGGTCGCGCATCTCGCGGATTTTGGCCCGTTGCTGTTCGGGTGTCTCGTCTTTCTTGAAGATGGACATCTGGGCTGATGCTGTCAGGACGAAACCGGCAAGCAGTAACATTGCCAATGATGGAAAGGCGATGCGAGTAGACATGAGTTTGATGATCCGGGTGATTGTTCGTAGCACTATCGTCACCGCGCACCCTGATGATGTCAACGGCTGTCTGTGTTCTTCCTTCAGCCATTTCAGGAGTTCGTGATTGGTGTCAGAGACAGCAAGCTGCCCCAGGCCCAATCCTGGTTGCTTTGGAATACCGGTGTTTGCGGGGGCGGTCACTCTTCCGACGTACAAAGTAGATAAACTGTCCGGATATGGAGATTCGGCTGCATTTTTTTGAAGTATTCTGGAAGACCGTTAGCTGGATGCGAAGGGTGAGTTGCATGAACGCGTTTACGCTGAACGAGCCTACACCTCGCCGATCTGGTACACGCCATAAATGGTTTACAAGCTGAAATAATCGTACCTGTCCATAGACAAACCATCTCAGAAAAGGTCGCCATGAAAGCAAGCCCAACAAGACGAGTCTTTCTCCTGTTCGCATTAGCGCTGGTTTCCAGCGCCGCCATTGCTGCCGATGCTATCGATCGAACGGCTCTGCCGGTCACCGAACCGCTGCGTGAACCTACGACGACGCTCGACGTCCGCAATGCCACGCCACCCGTGCGATTCGAGGTGAAGGCCCCGGAGGGAGCACCCAATGTGCTGCTGGTGCTGATCGATGACCTTGGGTTTGCCGGTACCAGTGCCTTCGGAGGACCCGTAGCCACGCCGAATTTTGATCGGATCGCGGCCGGTGGCTTGAAGTACAACAACTTCCACACCACTGCCGTCTGCTCGCCCACCCGCACCGCGCTCAAATCCGGGCGCAACCACCATGTGAACAACATGGGTGGCATCATCGAAACGGGCACTGCTTTCCCCGGCAATACCGGACAGATTCCGCAGGATGTTGCGCCACTCGCGGAGATGCTGCGCCTCAACGGTTTCGCTACCGCCGCATTCGGCAAATGGCATGAAACCGCCGCTTGGGAAGCCAGTGTGGCGGGCACTTTCGACCGCTGGCCGACACGCCAGGGCTTTGACAAATTCTACGGATTTCTTGGCGGCGAGACCGACCATTGGGCCCCCTCGATCTACGATGGCGTGGCGCCTGTCACCATCCCCGAAGATCCCAACTACCATTTCCTTACCGACATGACCGACGAGGCCGTATCGTGGCTGCGCTACCAGAAAGCGCTAACCCCGGATAAACCGTTCTTCATTTACTACGCGCCCGGCGCCGTCCACGCCCCGCACCACGTGCCCGCCGATTGGATCGCCAAGTGGAAAGGCAAATTCGATGGCGGTTGGGACTCCATGCGTGAACAAATCCTCGCCCGCCAGATCGAGTCGGGCTTGGTTCCCCAGGGCACCCAACTCGCTCCATTACCCGAAGCCATCCCACACTGGGACACCCTCAGCGCCGATGAAAAACGTCTCTTCGCCCGCCAGGCTGAAGTCTTCGCCGCTTTCCTCGATATGACTGACCACTCGGTCGGCCGTGTCATAGATGCCATCGAACAAACCGGACAAATGGACAACACGCTTATCGTCCTGGTCTATGGCGACAACGGCACCAGTGCCGAAGGTGGTCGCAGCGGCATGTTCAGCGAGATGACTTACTTCAACGGAGTGCAGGAAACGGTACCCGACATGCTCAAGGTCATCGACAAGTGGGGTGGTCATGAAACTTATCCGCACATGGCCGCAGGCTGGGCCGTGATGTTCGATACACCCTACACCTGGACCAAACAGGTCGCTTCCGACCCCGGCGGCACCAAGGTGGGCATGGCCATTCACTGGCCCAGGGGCATCCAGGCCAAGGGTGGCTTGCGCCAGCAGTTTCATCACGTTATCGACGTTGCTCCCACCATCCTCGAAGCCACGAAACTGCCCGAACCCACCATGGTCCATGGCATCAAACAACGCCCGATGGACGGAATCAGCATGGCCTATACGTTTGATGACGCCGATGCAAAAGAGCGGCACACCACCCAGTATTTCGAAATGTTCGGCAACCGTGCCATTTATCACGAGGGTATGTGGGCGCGCACGATTCACAAGGCTCCATGGGAAAGCAAGCCCCGCCGCCCGCTCGACGACGACTCAGCCTGGGAGTTGTTCGACCTGCGCAAGGACTTCAGCCTCGTGAACAATCTGGCCGCCGGGCAACCTGAGAAACTTGAGGAACTCAAGAAGCTATTTCTGTCGGAAGCGTCCAGAAACTTTGCCCTGCCCCTGGATGATCGTGTCTTTGAGCGTATCAATGCAGAGCTCGTGGGCCGTCCCGACCTTATGGCAGGACGCACTTCTCTGACGCTCACCGAAGGTATGACCGGCATGACCGAGAACGTTTTCATCAATATCAAGAACAAGT
>JANOGQ010000368.1:0-4662 GCA_031406105.1 Lysobacterales bacterium
CAAAGGAAACGAGGAATTGCTTCAGGCTGTCAATTCCCTGCCCTACCCGGCACGGGTGCACTTCGCCGGATACCGCACGGATGCGCCGGAAATCATGGCGGCCAGCACCGTATGTTGCTTGCCGGTGTTGAGTGGCGAGGGCCTGTCACGCGCGGTGATCGAAGGCATGGCTTACGGCGTTGCCCCGCTGGTTACGGATGTGGGCGGCAACACGGAACTGGTCATTGACGGCGAGTGCGGCCTCGTGGTTCCTGCCGGGGATGTCGCGCAACTGGCGCGGGCCCTGGAGTATTATCATGACCACCCGACAGAGCGAACGCGCATGGGCCAGGCAGCGCGTGTGCGGATAGGCAAACATTTCAGCAGTGAAGACACCGTGTGTAAGGTGTTGGACTTGTACCGAGACCTGATGTCGGGCCAGCCAGGCTTGTAACCCTAGCGTAAAATGTTACCAGAATCATGGTCCGCAACCCGTTGCGGGCCATCCCAATCACCCTGCAGGAATATACGAAGTCATGAGCGAAGATGCATCGAACCAATTGCCCCAGGCTGGCAGCGCGGTAGTGCCCGGTGAGACGCTGCAGCAACGCGCCGAGCGCTTGCACCGCGTTACTACCAATATCGGATGCGGCCTGTGGCGGTTTGAAAGAACCGGGCGCAGTCAGCTCGAAAGCCTGATCCGCAATGGACTTAACCCCTGGGACAAACTACTGGATATTGGCAGTGGCGCTTTGTGCGGCGCCTATTGGATGATTCACTTCCTTGACCCAGGCAGTTACCACGGTATTGAACCCAATCTCGAAATGTTCAATGCCGGTTTGCAACACTTGCCGGAGCCGGGCCTGTTTGAAATCAAAAAGCCGCAGTTCCTGCACAACGACCAATACGATTTTTCCGGATTCGGCACGAAGTTTGACTACTTTCATGCGCATTCCATCTGGACCCACGCACCCAAGCAGGATATCGAGAAAATGCTTGACGGATTCGTGGCGCACAGTAATCCCGGCGCGCGCTTCCTGGCATCGTTCAAATCACCGCGAATTTTCCGGCCGGATTACAAGGGCGCAGTGTGGGTAGGCAAAAGCCATGAACCGGGGGAGGCAGGCATCGTCCGGCACAGTTTCAAATGGATACGCAAGGCCTGCGAGGCCAGGGGACTGCAAGTGGACCGCCTCAAGGGTGAAAAAATTCACCGCCAGAAGTGGCTTATGATTCATCGTGCCTGACGCGCTTCAGTTGTCATTGTCATCTACTTCAAGTTGCCCGCTGAGCCGGCGCCAGATATGTGACCAGGACAGGCCTATTGCCAGCAGCACCGGTAGTATCCACGAAGCGCTTATCAATGACTCGCAACGGACAGGTGCGCTATGAGTTGAAAACACCCTGGCGCAATGGTTCGACCCAAGTGATTTTTGAACCCCTGGATTTTATGTACAGGATGTACGGTATGCCGCGGGCGCAGGGATGCGCAGGAGCGGCAATGGACAGCATGTACGGTATGCCGCGGGCGCAGGGATGCGCAGGAGCGGCCATGTACAGGATGTACGGTATGCCGCGGGCGCAGGGATGCGCAGGAGCGGCCATCTCAAGGTTGGTCGCACTGGTGCCTAAACCCAGGGTAAATCTGACCCGTTTTCACGGCGTATTTGCACCCAATAGCAAGTATCGGGCGAAGGTTCTGGCAGGCAGGTGGAATGTTGTTATCCGGATTCAGGCAGCCATAGACCATCCAGTTAACGGGTTTGTCATTACCCAACGGATCAGCAGCCACAGCTCCGGCAGCTGGCACGGCGTGTTTGCCGGGAGCGAGCTGACCCTTGATGCAATGACTGGTGTCAGGGCCAGGGCGAATCCAGCAGCGCTTTGCGGAATCATCCGCTCGTTCACTCAGGCAATACAGATAGGGCCCGGGAGTTCCGGAGCCCAGGTTAGCGTTTGGCATGGCCTGATACGCATCATTGCATTGTTTATGTGTCGTGCAGGATGGCAAACCCACACCCTGGGTGGTGAGATCAGCCACCAGGCAGGCACCTGCGCGTCGGGTGTCCGCGGGACTCTCAGTGCTTTTGAGCTTGATGCTGCCTTTGACCTGTTGGGTTTTTGGCGTAGTGGTTGATGTGCTGGTTTTGATAGGGCCTGACGTGATGACCCAGCCGTTCAGACTTGCGGACTCGGCAGCGTTTCCTGTCGCCGACTAGCCCATAATCAGAGCCAACGCTAATACAATCACCAACTCGGCCGTCAACTTGGGTGAAAAACAGAGTTATTCTTAACGCTGATCATCTTCAGAACTCCTTCGCCTTGAATTGTTGGTGAAAGTATCGCTGCGAATGAGTTCCGCCACATGAAGAAAATCTCAGGAATTTCTCAGGAACATCTAAAGGACCGGTTGTAGTCATTGTGCTGGTTTTTCCAGCCTTTCCCTCAGTGATAGATTATGAACCACAATTGAGCTGTCCATGGACTCACCCCACCAATCGGGAATTGATGTGTGTGGTGTAATGGAAATACCGAGTTCTTCGTTTTCCAGAGTGAGCGAAGAGACGTTTCCGCTGAAACGCTTTTCAGCGCTTTCCGGGATGGGCTTACCCTCTGGTGTGGTGAATTGAATATCACCATCCAGGCTGCGCATCAAACCGAAACCACCTTCATGCACCAGTCGATGGTGGTGCCGGCACAACAAAACCAGATTGTGGATATGGGTTTCCCCGCCGTCGGCCCAATGATGAATGTGATGTGCGTCGACAAAGCGGGTGCAGCTGCAGCCCGGAAAGCGACAACCACCATCGCGGCGCTGCAAAGCCCTACGCAAGGCCGGCGGAACGGTGCGTGTCTTACGGCTCACCGCCAGAGGCTCTGCACCGACGATTGCGGTTCCCTGGTGATCCAGCCAGTTGATCACGCTGCAATCGCAGGCCAGGCGGCGGGACGTTTCAGCTGAAACGTTTTCGCTGCCCTCAAGCTCAGATTCTGCACCGGTTCCGTCAGCTCGAAGAGTGGCGATATCCGTGTGGAGATTGACCACGAAGCGGTCATTGCTGGAAACCGATGTTGCATTGGGATTGGTGCTCCACTCAGCTACGATGCGGGCCAGGGCATCCGCTCTCCGGGAGGCAAGTGGGTGCGGATGTTCCCGGGTTGGGTCGGGCTGTTCGAATTCAGACGTTTCAGCTGAAACGTTTTTCTGCTCCTCAAAGAGGGTTTCCATCATTGCAGAGATCTGAGCCGAGCAATGGGGTGGTAGGTTCTAGTATGGCCGAGCAATGGGGTCGGACCTAGACAACTCCTTGTAAATGTTGCAATTTCTCGTCGATTTTGGATTGTTTCAAAGCTTAAACGGTTCATTTTAATGGGCAAAACAGTGCTTTACCCGGGAGGTAGTTGCGTGGGCGTACTTAGACTCTGATTTCCTCCACTAAAAACCCTGTTTTAAGAGCTAATATCAGGAATGTTGCCATTAAATATGCTGCCAAAGCATGTACATGTTCTGGTCCGACCCCGCAGCGCCCCCTCCCGCAGCGCCCCCCTTTCTGGTTCGACCCCGCAGCGCCCGCAGCGAACCGTTGGACCGGCAAAGCCTGACGGCCCGTCACCACCTCTGATGGCCGGTCCTGAGCACGGCATGGGTTAAGCATGCGTCGAGTGAATCGGCTGCACAGCCAGCCGCATCCCCATGGCCTTGAGAATCGCAGAAAGCGTTTTCAATTCAGGATTCCCCTGCTCGGACAGCGTGCGATACAAGGTATGCGCATTAACATCTGCCTGACGCGCTATCTCCTGAACACCGCCAAACGCCTTGCTGAGACTGCGTAGCGCCAGCATTAAATCGGTTTCGTCGCCATCGACCAGTACGGAGTTCAGATACTCAGCCGCAAGCTCCGGATCGCGGCGGAACATTTCAACTGTTGCTTCATCGTGAGTCCGGTGTGCCTTAGCCATTTCGCTTCTCCCAATCTTTCAAGAATCCAACTGCTCGGTCAATATCCCTGCCCTGCGACTTCCTGTCGCCGCCACTTGTGAGCAATATCACCTGATTGCCAACCTGCGCGTAATAGATGCGGTATCCGGCCCCGACATCAATTCGCAACTCGCCGATGCCATCTCGCAAGGACTTGCAATCCCCAAACAAACCCGCCTCGACGCGAGCGACACGCTTGATGACGGATACGGTCACGCAGGCCGTCAAGCCAATCCTGGTAGAGATCGTTCTCGTTCTCGTCGAGGTAATGGATGATTTCGTACATGGCCATATATTAGCTTATAAGCGAATATTTGCAAGGCTGACTGCTTTCACTTTTATACTTGCCACAAAAATCAAAAAGAAACCTATATGTTGCTTTTTATGAAAAAGGAAACAGATGAGCTTCTATTATGAACACATTACTGGAACAACTAAAAAAGCGCAGAAAAGACCTTGGCCTGAAGCAAAAAGACATGATGCTTCGTGTGGGTGTATCGCGCCAGCAATATCAGCTGCGTTTTGCGGGATGTCCTGCAGAGATACCTTGTCAGAGATAGGCAAATCGAACTTTTTCGTTACTTTAAGTTGCGTCTTTCCAGAATCGAGCACAGCGAGACTTCTGGAATCCAGAATTGCTGTTTGTGGCTGGATTCCAGAGTTTGCTGCGCAACTCTGGAAAGACGTGGGTGCAAATTGAGTAC
>JANOGQ010000369.1:0-2321 GCA_031406105.1 Lysobacterales bacterium
CGGCGATACGAGCCACTTCCCTTAAAGGCAAGTCCTGCTCAAAACGCAGCAGGAGCAGCAGGCGATCGCTAGCCGGAAGCTGTGCCAGCGCGGCTTGCAGCCTTGCATGACGTTCATCCGCAACGGCGTTGTCCTCCGCACTGATTGGCCAGTCAGTTTGCTGTTCCACGCGCAGTTGCGTCTCGGGGTCCTCCAGGGAAAGCACGCGCTGGTGCCGGACCTTCAGGCGCCAGTGCTGGCGGGAATCCAGGTTGTGATTGATATCGGCGATGACGGCCGCGAGGCTGAGTTCGTTCAGGTCGGGGAATTGGGGCCGCAGGGCTTCGAGGCATTGCGCCAGGTTCAGGTGTTGCCCGAACCGGTAATGGAACACTCGTTGTTGCAACTCTCCCATTGCCTGCACCGAACGCGGCGGCCGCGTACGGCCGGATTGTGTACGCAGGAAGTCGATGCACAGGTTGGCCACCACGGCACGCAGCCAGCTATCAAAGCGTGCGCCCTCTTTGGGTTTCCAGGTCTGAAGCCTGCGGAAGCCATTGTCGGCCAGCCGTTCGCAGACGAACAGGAATGCATCATTGACGGATTGCTCGTCATGCTGATACTGCCGCACCACGCTGATCAGCACACCGGCATAGCGCTGCAGGAAAGTCTTCCACGCATCACCCGCAGTCGGCGAGGCCAACTGCTTGAGCCAGCGAAGGTCAGAAAGTTGGTCGGGCTTGGTGCTCATTCGGTCTGTGAACCGCTTCCCCAACTCAGCTAAGAAAATTGCTGCATGGACGGGCAATCGCGGCTGTGCGCCGCGTGTTTAGCCTGCCCGATTATTGGTAGAAGCGTCCCTGCAGGTCGGTCTGACAGGAACAGGCCTTGGCTCACTATAGCAGAGAGAAATGAGGCCAAAGATCGTTTACGCAAAAATCAGTGCGGTGTCCGTTACAGGTCAACAGGGCCTGGCTAAAGTTCGTGAACGGCAAGGGCCAGGCAGGCGGCGTGCAAAGTAAAAATGGCTCTGCCCCTATTTTGGTTATTTGCGCAGCGCGAGGTGAGCGATAAAGCCTGAGCGTGATTCGTCTGCTGCCCTCGCAGCGGCGTCAATTCGGCGCAGTACGCGTGATGGCAGGGTTATATTCACGCGCACGACCTTGTCGGAAAGCCGGGCAAGATCGATTGCAACCACCGCCCAGACCCAACCTTTGAATTCCCGTTTTTTCTGATGTTCGGCCAGCGGGCGAGGCGCAGGCACCGCGTCACCGTCGTCGATCACGGTTTCCAGCCACAGTTCGATGGCCTCGCGAGCATTATCCACCGCCTCGTCCAGTGTGTCGCCCGCGGAAAAGCAACCCGGCAGATCGGGCACGACAACCCCATAGGTGTGCCCTGCGTCGCCCGGCTCGATGGCTATCGGATATTTCATTTTCCTGCTCCTTTCATTTCACCCCCGCCGCTTTCATCAGCTTGTGAATCAGGCCAGCGCCCAAATCTTTTCTTGGGTGCGGAACACTGATATGCCCACCGCGTTGCGGATGCGTGTAGATGTGATGCGAACCCTTCACCCCACGCAGCACCCAGCCGGCCTTTTCCAGCTTCCGTATCAGTTCGGCGCTATTCATGATGTGTATTATACACACAGCAACCTGGAATACGCATTGAAGCCAGGCTTGGCTCGATTAATCCCCAAGCCTGCGCAGTGAACCCATCCTATTTGTACGCGATATACCCCTTTACGCAAAAATCAACCTGGTGTCCGTTACTGTTCGAACTGATTCACCACCACAGGAGCAGGCCATGAGAAGTCATATGATCAAGATGCTGTTACTCATCACCGCAATCACACTGAGCTCTGCGGCCAACGCGGACACGCGGATCATCGAAGTGTGGAATTGCAAATTGCCAGATGGCAAGACGATTGAAGACGTGCATGCGGCCAACAAAAACTGGGTGACGTTTGTGAATGGCGCGGTCGAGGGAGGCGATATTCGAAGCTATATAGAGACCAGTGTGGTGGGTGGCTCGACTGGCTTCATGTTTGTCGACTCCTACCCGGACCTGGCGGCCTGGGCGGCAACGAAAGCTGCACTGAAGACGCCGGAAGGACTGGCTGTGGAAGCAGGAATAATCGCCGTCTCTCTGTGCACGACGAACGCTTTGCATGAATCCACCGAGAGCTGAACGAAAAGGATCCAAGCTTGTTTACGCTTGATTTAATCATCTTCAATCACTACGATGAAGACTGATTGAATGCGATTACGGGGCGATTCATGAACACCAAAGTGCTGACCGCGCATGTGCCTCTGGCGCTAGCGGATAAAGTGGATCAATTG
>JANOGQ010000361.1:0-2715 GCA_031406105.1 Lysobacterales bacterium
TTATTTTTGTTATTTAATTTATTCCTACATTCAGCTACTGATGTTGCCCTGGCGAGCGGAAATCCCGGCACCCCGACGCGAATAGGCGCCGGAGCAGTCACCATATTACCGGGCGGTGAGGATTTACGAGATCTGGCGACCAGCAATACCACTGTGGATCTCCGCAACCCACCCGTGGGATTACCCATCGTCACTATCTACGGCAAAGAATCACCCTCCCGCTTGTGCATCTGGGTCCGAGCCGGAGATGTCACCGGTGATGGAATTGCTGACCTGGTGGTTGGCGCTGATCGCGAGGCCAGCAATGGCGAAGCCAACTCCGGTGCTGTTTATGTGATTCGTGGTGGGGCACATCTGGGCTCCAGCAAAACCGTAGATCTGAAAGATTTTCCGGGCGTCGAGGAAGGCAATATTGCCCGCATCAGGCCACCTTTGAGCAGCACCGGCTTTGACCTGGGTGCCACCTTGCAAGTAGCTGATATGGACAACAATGGCAGGGCCGAAGTCATGGCCGCAGCAGCGCTGAATCGAGCCGGCGCTTCGCTGGCACCCAACGGCGGATCCGGGCGTGGAGTCGGGGGTTACGCTGTTATAGATCCAATGACGATGCAAACCAATTACATTGGTAAGATGTTCATCCTCTGGGATGACAATTTATTGGGCGACTGGATACCTGCTCCAGATTTCAGAATTGACCAGGCTCCGGGCACTATCACTGAACTGATAGGCGGCAGCCGCCACAATGCCTTTGGCGAAGAAATCCTCGGTGGGTTGGATTATGACAATAATGGCACTGCCGATCTGTTCGTTGGTGATCTGACAGCCAATGGCTGGGGTGCCATAGCCGCTCGCAACACTGCCGGCACGGCGCATGTAATTTACGACATAGCCAGCTGGAAAGATCAGACCATAACGGTGGATAGTCCACCGCCCGGCTTTACCATGGCCACTTTTGTCGGGCCTGCGGCAGGCGCTATCGCTGGGGATACGGCCATGCATGGTGACCTCAATGGCGATGGCTTGGACGATCTGGCTTTTTCTTCGCCCAAAGACAATCCGCTGGGCCGCCCAGGGGCCGGCACCGTGCACATCGTGCTGGGGCAGAATGGCGTTTATCCTGTGCTGTCGGACTTGCGGCCGCAAAATTACCCCAGCACTGGGGTGAGTATTTTTGAGATCTATGGTGCGGAAGGCGCGGGGTTCGGCTCTGCTGGTGATGTGCTGGCTTACAGCGGTGCCGAAAGCGATGTGAATGGCGATGGTATCACCGACCTGATCATCAATGAAATGCAGGGCGATGGTTCAGTCCTGAACGATGTTGGCAACCTTCTGATCATCGACAGCGCTGAGCTGTTTGATGTGTTCAATATATTCAGGGATGGCTTCGAGTAGTCGGACTGCCCGGTTTAATCGACCTCAAAGTCATCGATAAAAATTGTTCCAGGCGGCCATTGTGCCAGGCAGGTCAGGCTGAACAGCAACTCCGCGTCATCGGCATCATCACTGTTGATGCGCAACTCCGCGAGCCTGGTTCCCGCCTTAGCCGGGCTGCATTGCAATTGGATCGGCGCTGATTGCGCGGGTGGAATGCTGGCCGGGCATTGCAGCACCTGAAAACTGCTCGCATGTGTGCCCTGCACCGCACAGCTGATATTTAACCCGGCACTACCGCTATTGCCGATATTGATGGCTACCGGAGTACTGCTTTCCCCGACATACACTGATCCAAAATCCAGCAAACTACTGACAGGCGGGTCTGGGTTAATCTCCGGCGCCACGCCCGAGCAACTCAGCGGGAAACTCAACAAAGCTTCGTCCGTATCGTTGCTGCTGATGTGCAGGCTGGCCGAGAAGCTGGAGCGGCTGTCCGGTTCACACCGAATCCTTACCAGGGCCAGCGCACCGCCCGCGACCGAACCCGGGCAGGTCATGATGGCGAATCTGGCAAAGTCCTCACCCACCCGTTCGCAAGCCAGGTTCAGCGGCTGATTCCCGGTATTGCTGACCTGTACACTGAGCTCAGCGCTGCTGGTATTGACCAGTACGCTGCCGAAAGCCAGGCTTGAATCAGCCTCCGGAAGCGTGACGATTTCAACACCCAGGCCGGTACACTGCAGCGTGTAATTGAGTGTCGGATCACTGATGTCGTTACTGGTGATGCTCAGTACGGCGCTCAATTCACCCATCGCCTGGGGATCACAACGCAGTGAAATGTCCGCACTTGCCGAGCCGGCCAGGGCAGCCGGGCAAGCGATCAGCGCAAAGTGGCTTGCCTGCACGCCACTGATGGCGCACGACAGGGTCAGTTCCGCATCGCCGTTGTTCGTCACTTCCAGATCGAATTCCGTTCCCATGGTCGACACGGCAATATCACCAAGATCAAGAATGCTGCCTGGCACGGGGCTGGTTGCTATTTCGGGTTTTGGAACTGCGAGCATATCCAGAGCCAGGTCAATGTTAATTCGCCGCATATCAGTGACACTGCCGCCAGAACGCTGGTCATTGACCACGGTGCCGGTGCTTCTCAAGGCGAACAGAATCTCATCAATGCTTGCCAGCGGTTGGGCCTGCCTCAATACCGCCCAGGCTCCACTGACGTGCGGAGTGGACATGGATGTTCCGCTTTTGGCCAGCAAACCACCCTCCGGCACCGACGATGTAATGTCGCTGCCCGGTGCCAGCAAATCCAGAAAACCAGCAACATTGGATGATGGG
>JANOGQ010000381.1:0-9546 GCA_031406105.1 Lysobacterales bacterium
CGATGCGGTTTCTACAAAGATGTCGCGCCTACGGCGCTGGCGGGAGATCCGTTGAAGACAGGAATGACACCCGGTCACCCATTCGCGGCAGCGGAATGGGTGAAGTAAATGCACTGATGTGAACAAAAATATTGTCGCCACCCGTGTTTCAGCTGAAACGTTTCTCTCAGTTCGAGTTCAAGGCCAGGATGACGTGTTCTGGGTCATTACGAATTGCCGTGAGCAAGGCCGCCGCAGCACCACCCGGAACGCGCACACCCTGTTCCCAGTTCTGTAAGGTTTTCACGCTGACATGCATCAAGGCTGCCAATTGTGCCTGGCTGAGATTCAGGCTTTGCCGCAGTTCCTGCACATTCAAAGCACTCACCTTGAATGTGCGGGACGGTGACCGCTGGCCGCGCCTGATTTGCCCGGCCTCTCCCACAGAGGCCAGCAACTCATCAAATATCACTTGTTTCATTCCTGCTCCGCAATTCCTTCACGACTATGATGATACTACCCCAATGGGGGATAGAACCATTTGAAAGAATGTTTCAGCTGAAACGCGCCTCACAGGAATTTCCTACATGGAAACACAGCGATCGCCCATTTCCTGAAGTTTTTACTGCTCCCAAACTAAATCCGCCAAACCGATACATCTGAGCCTTCCAGCCAACGACCGGCTGGAAACCAATATACATCTACCCGTATAATCCATGAATCCGATTGAGTTTGCAGGTACATCACTGCGCGACATTCGAAGGTTTCCCAGCCAGCCGCGCCGCGAGGCTGGCCACCAGCTTGATCGCGTGCAGCGTGGAATGGAACCCGCCGACTGGAAGCTGATGCCAATTATCGGTCCAGGTGTACGCGAGATTCGCATCCAAAGCGGAGGTCAGTTCCGTGTGTTTTATGTGGCCAGTTATGCTGGGCGTGTGCTGGTACTGCATGCTTTCGAAAAGAAGACGCAGAAAACCCCAAAGAGCGAAATCAATCGAGCAAAGCGAATACTGAATTTGATAATGAACACGGAGTGATGATGTCAGCACCGAGAAAATTCAGCAGTGTCTGGGATGCCCTTGAGGACGATCCGGTTCGGGTGCGAAACCTGAAGCTTCGCTCAGAGCTTATGATTCGCATCAGCTCCGAACTGGCAACACTGGAATTGACCCAAACCCAGGCAGCCGAATTATTGCATCTCACCCAACCAAGAGTATCCGCACTCTTGCGCGGCAAGATCGAAGACTTTCGCCTCGATAGCCTTGTGGATATCGCTCACCGTTTGGGGCTTAGCGTTGAGCTGTCCGTTGCTGCCTGAAGTGCAGTGGTCGCGACTAGCGCCCGCCACACACTTCCCATTCACAAGGCACCCCATCCCCGTCACCATCCATGTCATTGCCGGGACAGTTCCGGAGAAAATAATAAGCCTCGTCACAGCTGGTCATCTGCTTGCAGAACGTACGGTGGTCACATTGAAATTCCGGTTCTGGCGCCTCGAGAGGCCGCGCAAGCGGCATGAGCGTATCCGGTACCCCATCTGCGGGTTGTCAATCCCCGCGTCGATCCGGGTTTCGCTCCCTGGCTGGCGTTGGGCTTCCTGGCCAATGCGTGTCGCGGGTTCGAGGGGATGGTCGCCCGGGCGTTACGGAAGGCGCGATTTCAATCCTGCGGGTTTCGCCCTCGCGCAACACGTCTTCGGCTCGAAGTCGCCCCTGGCGATCCGTTGAAGACAGGAAGGCCAACTGGCACCCAGCGCCGTCCTGTCATCCCCGGGACCGATGCGCTAACATCCATCTTCATGAAAACTCGCAAGAATCTCTTCACCGTAGGATACGAAGGTCTGACGCTCAAAGCATTTATCCAGCGACTACAGAGTAGTTCCATACAAACCCTGGTGGATGTTCGCGAACTTCCGCTATCGCGCAAACGGGGCTTTTCCAAGCGTGCGCTGGCTGAATCCCTGGCATCTCATGGCATCATATATCTGCACATGCCAGCGCTTGGTTGCCCCAAACCCATTCGCGATCGCTACAGGGCCGATGGCAATTGGAGCCGTTACACGCATGCCTTCATGAAGTACCTGGCCGACCAACCGCAAGCTGTTCAAGAGCTGGTCGTTATTATCAATGCGTCGACTGCAGCTCTTATGTGTTACGAGGCGGATTTTAGCCGTTGCCACAGAACCTACGTGGCACGGGCAGCCGTTGCTACCAAAGAGCTTGGCATCATGCACATCACTGCGAAAACAACGATTCCTGAACCGGAGCGTCGGGCTGTAGCTTAGGCGGATAGAACAGACTCACAATCAGCCACTGGTCCGGGAATCTGTGAATAGTTCCCATAAGAAACATTAAGTCTTTACTGGGTAATTGTTGTTCAATCTTCGCACGAAAAGGCGTTTCCCAATTCTGGCCGTGCTGCTGCTCGTCGTTCACCAAGCGAAACGGCACCGGGTACAAGCGAATGAGATTACCCGGCTCGGTTATGCCTGCCACACACGATGTTTCTGAGTACTTGGCGCTTGGAGAAGGATAAGTCTTGCAAAGAACCAGAATCCGTTCTTCCCTGGTTTTCATCACCGCACCCCCTTGCTCGTTACTCGTAAAAGTCTACTCCAAGGCCAACAAGCAGTTTCTGATTGGTTGGATCTGGCGAGGTTGGATGGCGCCACAGGCAATGCTGGAACTCCATCGGGGCCTATGGCCTGAGATCTTGGAGTAGTACTCGATGAGCGCCTGGCCCCGCTGGGCAAACTGGCTGGCAATCTCTGCCACCGAAACCGTGCCACCACCCTTGATCAAAGTGGTCAACTGTCTGTAAGACATTCTGAACGGGGAGAGGGCGCGGCTGAATGGGAGATTCGCTGTTCCTACGTAGGAAATCTCCGGCAAATTCTCTGCCCGCGTTCCCGCGGGAACGCACATTAAAGTAGATTCGAGGATAGGGATGGTTTCTGGTCGGATACGGTATTTTCCCGTCCAGGTTCTATCGGATTCCATACTTGGATTCGAGAAACATCGCCAGATCCGCCCCGCAAACTCGCTGGATGTCCTGCCAGAAAATCACCCGGCATTTCTTTCGATGGTCAGAATCCCGCAAGCACGAAACCGTTTCCAAATAGCTGCGCACGAGATCGGCCCGCCTTTCGTCACAGAGCAGAATGTGGGACTTTCCGTGTTGAATAGCTGCCAGGAAATTGCGAATTAGCTGGTAATTCTGGAAACACCCGTTACTGACGGGCAGATTGTCGGTGTGGAAGTGTTTGGTTCAATGCGCAGGTAGCGCTACTCATGCCGGACACTAGTAAATTAAATCAGACCCACCTTAGTTCTTGGTCAACTTGGCAATTACGCAACACTGATTTCCGATTGAAGCCTCTTCCACAGCGGCTTCAATTGACCCTTAATCGCTTCGGAGTCTAAGATTTTTGCTGCTCTATGCCCATATGTCACGAAATTGCGTCGCCCCAAATGAGAATATCGGGTATACAGCTTCCGCATGAAAATCGGCCGGGGGGCAAGTCCGCGCCTAGCTCGAATTTGATTAACTTTCTTTGCCGTAGCTTTCGCCAATTTGACGCCACCTTTCATGTGTTCTGAATAGCGCGCCAATGCGGCTGACCTTATAAGCACGCGCTCGCCATCAAAGGTGAATCCCAAATATTGAAGCGGCTTGTCAGCCGTTAGATTGGCACCGATTAGTTGAAAGGAAACACGCTCCGTTTTCTTCGCGTTAATTGTTAAATTTAGGGCTTTGATCTCGTTCTGTATTATTTTTTCAATAGTGTCCCGCGAAGCCAACGGAGCAATTACAACAATATCGTCACAGTATCGATAGTACTTGCCGCCTTGTTCAAGGACTGTCTTCTGAATTTTCTCATCAAAATCCAGCATGTAAATATTGGATAGTAATGCGCTTATTGGTGTGCCCTGTGGAATTCCAAATAGCTTCTTATTCGAATCAACTAAGTTTCCTTCCCTCACTAGCTCTCGAAATTGCTTTGGTGAACAAAGTCGTGGGCCGGATCGCTTGGGCCTGGACAATGAAACACCCAGCTTCTCGAAGAGCACCTTTTTATCCACGAACGAAAACTGGGTAATTGCCTTAAATACAGCAAAGTAGTCGGTGGGCAATCGATGCACGTTGAGCAACTTCTCCAAGCTGCCCTTTAAGACGGCATGATCTATGGTGTCAAAGAATTCGCTTACATCCAGGGCGACGACACCGCAAGTCCCCATCTTCCGAATGTCGTCAAAGACCTGCCCAGCAAATTCAATATTGCTTTTTCCCAGAGAACGGAAGGCCAGAACGCAATCCTGGAGTTCTCTGCGAGCCAACTCAGTCTCATATTTGGAACTCAGCAAATGCGCGTAGTAAGCGTAAATATGGCTATCAACGTGGGCAGCGTACCGAATCGGACGATTCTTCAGAGAAGAAACCACTTTTCCAGTGGTTTTATCTTTCCTAATTTTTTTCTTAGTAACTTCGTACCCAATCAATGGGTAAAAGGAATGCCGGGAAACCTCACTAGGGTTGGCGACAATCTCGGTGGCTTTGGCTGCAAGCACCGGTCGATCAAAGTGGAGATATCGTCGTTCACGATACCATTCAGGTAAGGACTCCTCCATGGATGTTCCCCTTACTGTTAGCAAAACCGGAAGAAGCTACAGAACACGGCAATCTTAACGCTTCTTCCGGCTTAACCAAGTGGACTTACTCCAACCCTTTTATCTCCTTGCAAAACAAGCAGATGTAGCCGTGCGTTGTTAACAATGAACTATAATGTCAGTATCACGATGGAGGCATCTTTGCAGACACTCTGCACCGGCATTCTGTCAGTTATTGCTGCATTCCGCTTTGGATTGCTGGCAAGACTTGACATCTTGTGACACCCCTTAGCCTCTAAAAGACTAAGCGTTTTCAATTTAGTCCAATGAGCGAATGTTTTCAATCTAAAGAAGTAACTTTCATAGCCCCTGTGAGCTCACATCTTTCATACTGGAAGAGCCTTCACAAATCGTCTTTGAGGACTGGACCATTCCAAGCTAGGCAATTTTTCTGTAAATAGCCGATTCAGTCGTCTTCAAACTCAGCGCTCCCAAACCCCAACTGTTTGCAGTTTTCTTTAACGCTGCGTTGCAATCCTTCATCAAACCCAATCCGGGTACTGGCTTGAATTTCTACAGATATTTTCACGTCAACTCCAAGCTTAGTCGTAAACTGTTGAATCACCTCGTCAACGATTTCTGCGAATTCTAGCTTCGCATTTATCGGCTTGAGCGCGGTTGTGGCGTAAAAACGCCGTTTGATGTCTCCGGCAGGAGTTGGCGATGTCGGTGGTTGATTGGGTGGTGGGGTAGGCTCGCCTTCTGGGCGATTTTCAGGCTCGGGAGGTCGAATCAACTTTGCCCTGTAGTCTGCTGCGGCCTGCTTCTGGATGAGCAGAGCAGATTCATCAATACTGACAAGAGAGCCGTTTCCAAACACAAAGCCCAAATACGTGTCGTTTTCTTTCCCAGCGGCGTAGCCAAAGTAGTCCTCTGACTCGACAGCCTGAGAAATACACTGGCTTAACACACGATCATTTTGCAGCCTGGGCAAATATAGATAATTGCAGCAGTCTTGCCATACCTTAAGAGCACTGATTTCGCTCTGACCTTCCTTCAAGTACCAATCTTCAAGTACCTTTTTTAAGTGTACTGGCGACCACTGAGTAATCAACCACTCCTCTTCAAAAAGCCGCTGCTCAATGTCATCTGCGAGATTCGGCGAGGTTGTAGAAACTGCAACCGCCTCCCACTTGAGTTTTGGTGTCCCCTTGTCAAACTCTTCGGTGGGGCAGATCAACCACTTATAGGTTTCCCGTACCATTTGCTTGAGTGCTTGTTCAGCACCCTCAGTATGGCGCTTTGCTTGCTTGGCTTGGTGCAGGTCGAGATTCAGCTTTTCGTCTTCAATATCACTGACGATTGATTGCCAAGCGAGAAACGTCCGTGATTGTTCTTTCAAGCGATTCACAGAATCCGCGTCGGCAGCGAAAAACAGCAATCGATTCTGCCGCTGGCGCGGTTGATCACCGCGATACTTGAGGATTTCCTCCGCGGCAGCTATGGCAAGCCCTGGGTCCTGTTTGTTGTAAGGGGCACCGGGCGGCAGCACCACCAATTTTGGCCCGCTTCCGAACTCATCGGGTACGTCCGCAGACGCTGTGAACACGTGAATTCCTGAAAAAACACTATTACGCGCAAAAGTCTTTGAGACTCGTGTCTTGAGCAACGGCATAACTTCGTCACGTTCATTAATATTGCCTCTGCGACTTTCCATTTCACGCCGCAAATTGGGCCGTGTATCAAACCAGAATCGATCTTGATCAGAATACAAATAATGCAGGCGATCACGTAGTCGCTTTAGCACATCCTCGTATGTCCCTAACGCCTGCCCAGGCTGAGCTGCGCCTAGCAAAATACGGGGAACCGAAACGCCACGCACCATTTCAGACCCCGTTGACGGTGCGCTACCCAGAAAAATCGTGCGAGCTGCACGAGAAGCTGCTTGAATGCTGCCAAAACGTGTATCGCGCCCATCGATATCGTGAGGCTCGGAGCGAATGCCATCGATCTCAGTTTCAATAACGGGTTCCCATCCTTGCGGCAAGTAGTGAATGCTCTTGTTTCGAACCATGCTGTCATCCAGCGGAATTGAGCCCGGCATGATCAATGCATCACGATTATCTGAATTCCACAAACGATGGATCACAATGGCCATGTACTGAAGCACACCGCGGGTGCGCTGAAATTTGTCGAGGGTGGACCAATCCTTGTACAGGCGATCGAAGATTTCTGGGTGAATCGGGTAAGACTGCTGCAAGCGTCTTTCATACTCAGCACTCTGCGTCTCGGCCGGAAACTTATCAGAATGATCGCGGTAGAATGTTGCAAAGTCCCGGCACACCTTATCTAATTCAGCAGAATTCCCGACCTTTTCGAATAGGCGCCTGCGGACAATCTCAAATGCCTCTTCGGTGGCGACTGGTTTCCAAACGGCCTCGACTCTGCCAAAGTATTTTTCCAAGGCTACAAGGGTCCGTTGGCCCATGGCGCCCCCCACTTCCAAATCTGACTCTGGCAATGAGGCCAGTAAAATGGCATTGGGCACGGCCTTCAACGCCTCTGTGAGCGCTTGAATGAAGGAAAGGTTGCTGTCGAAAGTTCCACCAGGATAGGTTTTTCCGGGCTCGAACTGACGAACATAAGCTACCAATTCATCCACCAGAATCACGCAAGGCGCTGCAGCGGCGAGCAACTCAACCAATACAGCCTTACCTGGCGAAGTGCCGTCGGTGTCTGCAGCTTTGACCTTCTCATATCCCGCAGCGCCCATTAGCTGATAGGCGAGCTCTCCCCACAATGTATTTACTGCTAGGCCATCGTAGGTTCGGGGCTGACTGGGTGAGAGCTTGATTCCGTCGATCACGGCGACATGAGCAGTAGGCAGCTGTGCAATTCCCGCCTCATCAAGTATCGGAGGAATACCTTCCAACTCCGAAGTCGGCACCTTTCTGTCTGCCAGGTGAAATACGGCTAACAGCGTGTGTGTTTTGCCGCCACCAAAAGCGGTTTGCAGTTGAATAACAGGATCGCCGCCTTGCCCCGCCAGGCGCTGTGCCACTGACATCAATAGCAAACGCATGCCTTCCGTAATGAACGTCCTGGAGAAAAACATCTTTGCGTCTTGATATTCTGCAGTTGCAGTTCGAGAGGCAACCTGAGAAATATCGGCAGCAAACTCGCTCTGCTTAAACGTTCCTTCCAACACATCCTTGTGCGGTATCGCGATTTCACGCCATGGTTTCAATGCCATTTTGCTTAATCCTTAAAATTCCAATTCTGATTGACTGCCGGAATGGCCCGTTACCAACGAGGCAGCAACAATGGCGTGCCAGGCTGTTATCAATTCGTTGTATGCGCGTGCTTCTTCTGCCCACTTCTTGCGTTCGCAGAGTGTGTACAGGTGGTAGGCAAGTTGTCGAACGGGTTCACCTTTTTCAGGCATTCTAGCCAGCATTTCGCCTGCGGCAGATTCCCCATCGGCATTGAGCAACCGAATGAGTTGGTGGCAGGCTTCCCATATAGGCAAACGCTTGTCGGTGGTCGGGTCCCAGGCTGGGTCATATTCCGCCCATTTGAGCAGCCGCACTTTGCCCCCGCCCGACTCAACCACGCCTGCGATTTCCGCACCATCCACGGTTGTGCCCTTGGCCTGCGCGAGGGTATTGGCTTCACCAAAGGGTCCCACACCCCAACCGTATTGATCGAACCAAGCTGAACAGAACTGGGTGTCTGTATCAAATGACCCTGAATCTGGGCTGAGATACTCGGTGATGGCTCGATTGATCAATACGAGCGCATCATGAACGCCCATCCGTGAGCCGTCTTGATTGAGTACAGTTTCATACTTCGAATAGATGGCCATGCCAGGTCCGATTGAAGACTGTGCGAGGTCTACCGGTGCAATGGGTGTTCGACCGGCTTCACCGCCGATCATGGTTTCCAATGCCTCGGGCATATCTTCGCGTAACTGGCGTTGGAACTCGCGGCGGGAAACTGTTTTAGAACCTGACTGCCGCTTTCGGCACACTAAAACAATAGAAGACGCGAGCGCGTTAGTGCCCTTGGCAATGATTCTCCCGGCGCCTTCGGTACGCACAGGCCAAGTACCCTCGATAGAAAACCCAGCTTGAATTACCGCTTCCAAAAAGGTAACCCAACCAGCACTTACACTTTCCCCTCGCGACGTCTCTGACTGTTTAAATGCATAGTAAATCGTTACTGGAAAGGCAGGATGCGAATGTACTGCAAGCTTATGTATCGCCCTTGTCATTCCCTCCATAAAGAAGGCTTCTGCCTTCTCCTTGCTCCCAAGTCGATAGGGTGCAGCAATTAGTTCTTCCGCTTTTGGAACCGCTATTGTAGAAAGTAGACTTGGAAATATCTCTCTAAGAGATCGGCGCATCCAAACATAAAAAAAATCCGAAAGATCAGCATAGCCAATGTTGTCATAGTATGGCGGGTCCGTGGATATGACTTTCGAAGAACTCAAATTTTGAGCTGCCGCATCGTACTGAAACGCTCGACCTAAGCCTGAAGCGGGAAAGTGCTCAATCGCCATACGCCCCTTGTCAACTGCAGATAGAATATTTCCACCAGAATTGGAGAAGGGGTTTGCTTCTGCATAATCCCAAACCATTGGGATTGCTTGTCTAGCGAATGTTTCTCTAAAGGCACCACGATCACTCATCCAAGATGTTGCTGTGGACCAAAGATTTGCACCCTTGTTAATTGCAAACAGCAAATATACTGCTAGCGCGTCCCCGTAGGCGGTTGCACCTGACCCGGACATCTCCAACCCCTCCCCTCCGTCAGAAACGCCAGCAACTTTTGCATCCTCAATGACCTTTTTGCGAGCTTCACCCACTAAATCAGAAAACGTAGTCATGGCCACCAGTTGCCTTGCGCTAAAAAGGTCAGCCGGAGTGATCAATCCAAAATTGCGACACCAAACATCTCT
>JANOGQ010000382.1:0-1935 GCA_031406105.1 Lysobacterales bacterium
CCAGAAACTCCAGCAGATAGGGACTGAGCATGTAGTACTCGGCCTTGCTCATGTACTCCAGATTGCCTGGAGCATATGCGCTCCGCACAAACTGGCTGTAAACGCCCCAGATCACCATGGCCAAAAACAGGCTGTACAGCAACACCAGGCGTCTGTGCTCAGTCAGGCTGATGATCAGGGTAAACAAAAGGTAGAAAAACATCTCGAAGATCAGAGTCCAGGCAACCGCGATCAACAGTGGAAAAACCGGCCACAAGAATAGGTTTTTCAGCAGGTTCATATCCTGCATCAGTACGGGATTGACCCAGTGGAACAAGGGTATGGCCAGCAAAAAGAATGGCCAGTAACCGGAGTAAATGCGGGCGATGCGGCGCCGCAGAAAGGCCCAGCCGCTGGCCAGCCCGCTGGCTGTGAGCGAGGTATGCGCCATGATAAAGCCACTGATGACAAAGAAAATATCGACTCCGGCAAAACCCACGGCATCATTGATCAGGAAAAAGATGCCCGGATCAGCTTCGGTGGACTGCAGGTGGGAACTGGTGTGGTAGAAAACCACCAGCATGGCGGCCAGCATGCGCAGAAACTGGATATTGATCAACATGGGCGAATTATCACACAGCGGAGGGCGAGCCCGTATCTGGCGCAGCCAAATCACTGGCCAAAGGATGATTCACAAAGCCATCAGCTGAAACGCCGGAAACCCAGCAAGCCGGCAGCCAGCATCAGCAAGGCAAGTATCAGAGTACCGGCTCTGCTTGATGCGGGAATACCTTCGTAGAACACCGTATTGGTAATCGTGCAGGCAGCACCCCTGCCGGCCCGAATGCTGAGTTGGGTGCAGCTGCTTTGATCTGATACCACCAAGGGATCGTGGCCGCTTTCAATCCAGCCACACTCTGATGATGGAAATGCAGGAGTCACCGCTGCTATGAAGCTGCTGTCGCCTTGTCCCAAAAAGGTTTTGCACCAGCTGAAATTCGGCAAACTGCTGCCAGCTACCAGGTCGGCTGGTTTCGGGGGGCCGCAGCCAGCCTGCAAAGTGGCGGGGTTGTGCAGAGGACCGTCCCCCAAGTATTGCCCACCTTCAATCGCCGCATCACAGTAAAGAGTCAGGGTGTAAGACATATCGATATCCACAGCACTGCTTTCGAATTGCCACACTTTATTCGCCCGCACATCAACCGCTAAAGGTTGATTGCTGATCGCACATTCCCAGGCATCACCCGATCGCACTTCGGTGTAATTACAACTGCTGTCGTTGCGGATACCCAGGCTGACATTGTCGTACAGAGCGCTGTAGGCAGATGAATTCGCTTCGGTAATGGTGCAATCAAGTTCGCCATCAGTAAAACTGCTGATGACAAATTCCACTGTCTCACCATCAGCCAGTGCTTTGGCCTGATCCAGAATGAGGCCGCTGTTGCAGCTGATGAACACCATCACCTCATCCACATCATTGCCATCGGTAAACAACTTGCTGACTTTGAAGGTCGCGCGGCTGGACTTGCTGCTTTCTGCAAACAGACTGCTGGCAAAGCGGAATCCATCGCTACCGATTTCTGCACCCATCAATCGGCCAGGAATATCATCATGGATGGGATGAATGCCCCCGTAGATGCGTGACAGGCTGGTTTCATCGGCGGCATCGAAATAGCTGGCCCACTGCAGCGTGATGTCAACACTGGGCCCTTGCTCAAAAACGAGGAACTCGTTCTTCGGTGCCGCAAAAGTTCCCAGCCCACCGGGGAAAAACTCGCTGCCGGTAAACTGGCTCAGGATCACCGCTGCAGCACGGCTATAGGTGCTGTGCCCTGAAACGTAAGCCGCGAAAGGTGGCGTGACAAAAGTCGGCCGCTGGTAAGGCCACCAGTTTTCGCAGCGTATCCAGCCTACTCCAGCGGCGTCGGTGTCCGGGTTGGGAATGTAATCCGGGCC
>JANOGQ010000418.1:0-11063 GCA_031406105.1 Lysobacterales bacterium
GCGGCGACTTCGGCCACCATGTCGGCGACATGAGCGGCGGTCCGTTCCGTGCTCATGATGTCGATGAACAGATCTCCATAATCGACCACCGAAAGCACATCGAGCGGGCCGAGCAGCGTCTGTATATCCGGCGTTGCAATGGTGTTCAGGGCGCGCATGACCCCAGGGCCGTGCGCAGCATCGCGGCGCCCGCTGCTCATGTTATTCGGAATACCCATGATGGCCACATCGACCTTGCCGGCGGTCAGGTCTTCCGGCCAGATGGCAACTTGGGCGCCGGCAAAAGTCGGTACGCCGGTCTCGGGGAAAACATAGCGATGCACGCTGAACGGGCCGGGCGAGCGCTTCAGCGGGCGCAATGGTTCAGGGGTCGGGACCGTATTGAAGCGTTGCGAGTGCAGGTTCAGCGGAATGGCACCCATGTCCCTTTCGGGGTCATAGCCCAACTGGCTGGCGACCTGCATGAGATCGGCAATAAAAGACCTGAGTGATTCGGGCTCGCGGGTGGCAAGCTCGTGATCGAGCTGGCGGGCCGGCAGGAACTTCAGTGCAGCACCGGAGGCAATGAATTCGCGCTGATCGGGCTCCAGCACTGCAAGCTGATCGGCTGATGGGCTGGACACCGGGGGTCCGGGCGGAGGTGCTTCGGGTTTGGAGCTTTCGACTGCGGCGCAGCCGGTCAAAGCCATCATCGCAAATGCTGCTGACAGCGCGAGCAAATTCATGGGATGGGGCGAAGCCGGCATGAGAAGGTCTCCCTCGCCCCGCAAACGTGCGTCTCACCAACACGAATTTTGAAGCGCATCACTTAGCCAGGCGAGCGCTGGTTGCCATGCAGCCACAGCACTTCCGAATGACCGTCTGTGCGTGCCAGTACCCGGGCAAATACAAACAGCAGATCAGACAGGCGATTGAGGTAGCGCACCGAGACTTCATTGACCTGCTCAACGCGCGCCAGGCTGACCACGCGGCGCTCGGCACGACGCGCGATGGTACGCGCCAGGTGGCAACGGGCCGCGGCCTCTGAGCCTCCGGGCAGAATGAAGTCTTTCAGAGGCGGCAGGTCAGCGTTGGCTGCATCCAGGTCCTTTTCCAGATCGCTGACATAACTGTCCGGTATCAATACCGTCCCGGGCATGCACAGCTCGCCACCCAGGTCGAACAGCTCGTGCTGGATGCGCGTCAGGCAGGCTCGGATGTCGGCCGGCAGTTCGGCAGCCAGAACCAGGCCTGCCGCGCTGTTCAGTTCATCGACCGTGCCGTAGGCTTCAACCCGGAGGCTGTCCTTGTCGACGCGGTCGCCATTACCCAGCCCGGTGGTGCCCTTGTCACCCGTTCGGGTGTAGATTTTAGATAAGCGATTTCCCATGGGGCCATTGTAAAGCCTTGCTGTGCGTTTTGTCCTGCAGCCTGGCGATCCGCTGATCACATCAGAACTTTTCCGGTTTGTTGTTTGCAGCAAAGACTCTGGGAGGGTATGGTGGCCTAACGAATGCTTAACAGAAATTTAGCATTCGACGCAGGCAAGTAGCACTCCAGTCAAATATCAGCTCAAAAATTGCCCGCCAGCAGCGGTTGCTTTAAACGAAAATTTCGGAACCCTCATAATGAATAAACCAACATCATTTTCATTAATGTACCTGGCGAGCACCGCGATCATCCTGGGGATCTGGCCCGGGGCAAGCCCGGCACAGGAAGAAGACCCGGTGCTGGAAGAGATTTTGGTCACCGGTAGCCGTGCCAGGTTCTCGACTGCAGATGACGCACCCGTTCCGGTTTCGGTATTGACCAACGAAATGCTCACTAACACCGGTGCTACCGAATTGGGCAGAGCCATTCAGGCTGCGGCGCCATCCTTTAACTTCTCCAGTTCCACGATCTCCGATGGTACGGACGCCCTGCGACCCGCTACCTTACGTGGGCTGGGTCCGGACCAGACTCTGGTATTGATCAATGGCAAACGCCGCCATAACAGTGCACTGGTTCATGTAAACACTTCAGTGGGCAGGGGTACTGCGGGTACTGACATGAATGCCATTCCCATCTCAGCTGTGCAGCGAGTGGAGGTATTGAGAGATGGCGCGGCCGCTCAATATGGTTCGGATGCGATTGCTGGCGTAATCAATATTATCCTGAAAGACTCCGCTACCGATGGCATCGCCAGCATGGAATATGGCCAGACCTTTGAAGGTGATGGAGAAACCTGGGTGGCGAACGTCAACTCAGGATTCGCACTGGGCAGTGATGGTTTTCTGAACCTGACGTACCAGTATCGTGACCGCGGAGCAACCAATCGAGCGGGTCTGGATGGCACACGGCAATATCCCTGCACCGATGGCACCAATATCGATTTCAGTTGTGCCACCATCAAGACTCTGGATCCGCGCGAAGCCACTTTCAACAGGCAGAGTTTTCGCATTGGCGATGCTGATAATCAGCAACATGCCTTTACCACCAACATGGGAATTACTGCAGGCATTGGCGAGGTTTACAGTTTCCTGACTTATTCAAGCCGCGATAACCAATCGGGTGGTTTTACACGCACCGCCAGTAATCCCACCGGAAATGTCTTGTCCATTCACCCGGATGGATTCCTGCCGCTGATCAACACCGATATTGAAGATTTCAGCCTGTTTGCCGGCTATCGCTGGGCAACGGCTGGCGGTTGGGGCTATGACCTCAGTGCGGGCTATGGTGACAATGAATTCGGTTTCCTGATCAGCAATTCCCTGAACGCCTCTTTTGGTGCAAACAGTCCGACATCAGCCGATGCAGGCAAACTGGGCCTGGATCAGACAACCTTCAATTTTGATGCCAGCAAGCTGTATGACGGCGGGAGCATTCCGGTCAACGTGGCGTGGGGTGCCGAGTATCGTGATGAGGGCTACCAGATCAGTCCAGGAGAGCCTGTGTCCTATGAGAACGGCGGGGAGCGAAATCCCTTCACAGGCCAGGCCTATGCACCTGGTTTCCAGGTATTCCGGGGTTTTTCGCCAGAAGAAGCGGTCAGTCGCAGCCGCGATAGCTGGGGTCTGTATACCGATGTGGAATCCCAGGTGACCGACCGTCTGTTACTGACGGGCGCCCTGCGCTACGAGGACTACAGTGATTTCGGCAACACCACCAACTGGAAAGTCAGCGGACGTTTTGATGCCACTGAATCGTTTGCTTTGCGGGCGGCAGCCAACACCGGCTTCCGGGCACCGAGTATGCAACAACAATTTTTCAACAGTATCAGTACCCAGTTTGTTTCACGGCCTGGCAGCGCAGAGCTTTTCCCGGAAGAACGCGGAACGTTCCGCAACGACAGCGCAGTAGCGCAGGCGCTGGGCATTCCGCAGCTGCAGGAAGAGCAATCGGATAACTACTCAATTGGATTCATCTGGGACCCTGCTGATAATCTGAATTTCACCCTGGATTATTTCCAGGTGGAAATTGAAGATCGCATCGCCATATCGGGCGCCATTTCAGCAACCAATCCAGCTATTCCGCAGGATATCCGGGATGTGCTGTTGGCTAACAATGTGGGAGCTGCCCAGTTTTTCACCAATGCCGGCCAAACCGAAACGTCAGGATTTGAGGCAGTCATGACCTGGTCCAGAAACCTGGAGAACGGTGGTATTTTCAGGCTGGATGCGTCTGCAGCGTTCATATCGACCGATGTCTCCGGCAGCGTTAACACCGATGGCTTGTTGGTTGGGCTGGAGGACGTGATCTTCACCTCGCAGGATCGCTCCATCATTGAATCATGGCAGCCAGATAACCGGGCCTCCGCAACGGGCTCCTATGCCATTGGAAGTTGGTTATTCCTGGGCAGAATCAACTATTACGGTGAGTACACCATTGAAGAAGGCAGCAACTCCCGCCAGACTTTTGGTTCTGAATGGTTTCCCGATGTGCTGGTGGAATACGGTTTTGGTGATTCCGGCTTTTCTATCCAGGCAGGTGCCAATAACGTGACTGACACAACACCGGACCGCAACCTCATCGGCCAGACCAGAGGCGGAAGCATACCTGGAATCGTTGATTCCCCGGGTGTGTTTACTTATTCCCGCCGGGCAGCACCCTTCGGGTTCAATGGCGGATACTGGTACCTGAAAGCTATTTACCGGTTCTAGTGGCCTGTCGGACCTGGCCTGCGCTATTCTATTGGCCGTGATGTTGGAGGAACATCGCAGCAGGTAGCCTGCTACCAGCGTAAATAGTTGTGCGAGCGTTCGTTCAGTGCGCTGCGCAGGGTTTCCCAGTTGGGAATCAGCTTTTCCAGCAAGCGGTAAAATCGCGGGCCATGATTATGTTCCAGCAAATGGCACATTTCATGGGCGATCACGTAATCCACGTACTGCGGCGGTGCTTTGATCAGCAAGGGATTGAGCGTGATCAGTCCGCTGGCGGAGCAGGTGCCCCAACTGCGCGTCATGCGGCGCAATTTAAGCTGGAACGGGATGGGCGCCAGCCATCTGGCTGAGGAACTGATCTGGCACATGCGTTGCCAGAAATAGCCCTGCGCCTGCATCCGGTACCACTGCCACAAGGCCTCACGTACGGCTTCTTCACCCCATTCGCGCACGTGCACATCGATGTGATCGGTACGCAGAATCACCTTTGGCTGCTCATTGGGATTACGCCAGATATCGAGGCTGTAACAACGGCCCAGATAGAGATGGCGGGAACCCTGGCGAAAGCGCACGGGCTCGACTTCGCGGTTGATCAGACGTACCTGTTTACGCAGTTCAACGATCTGATCATGCATGTCGCTGAGCACCAGGTGGATGCCCTTGCGGCTGGCGCGCAGAGGTGCGGTTACCCGCATGCGGCCGTCATTTTCGAAACGTACGTGAATGTTGCGGCGTACTGAGCGTTTCCGAACCAGATCAAAATCAATGACCGTGCCATCCAGACGGAATCGTTCAGTACTCAGGTTCATGCACCAGGCTCCAACATAACGGGCCGTTCCCCAGCCGGGCCGGGGACTGCTTTGCAACAGGGAAAACCAGCCATCAACGACAGCCGGCCTGAGTGCCAAGTATATTCAAAGCAGCGCAATAGTGAAGGGCCTGCGACAACATTTTTCTTCGCTTCAGCCCAATCGCTGATTCTGCCCACTTGCGCCTTGCCTCAAGCTCACCAACAATACCCGGGCAACTGGCTGTTTCCTTTCACACGAGGGTAGAAAAATGAACCTTAAATCACTGATGCACACCGACGCTGGCTGGGGCATGGCAATCATGCGTGTTGTGACGGGTATTATCTTCATGGGCCATGGTGCGCCCAAATTTGGTATCACCGGCGACGGTGGGCTGGAGAGTACGGCGGGTTTTCTCGCTTCAATGGGTGTGCCCATGCCAGCTGTGGCGGCATTCCTCGTGGCTTTTTTTGAGTTTGGTGGCGGCGTCTTACTGATCGTTGGCTTACTGACCCGCGTGTGGGCTGCCGGGCTGGCATTTGCCATGCTGATTGCGGTCACCATGGTGCATCTTGAGGCCGGTATGTTTGGTCAGGGTGGTTACCAATGGGCCCTGCTGCTGATGGCTTGTTCGCTGGCCTTGATGATTGATGGTGCCGGCAAAGGCTCGCTGGATCAAAAGCTCGGTTCCTGACCCCGCGATCTGTTCTCATCTGAAACCCGGCGTCCGCGCCGGGTTATGGCTTGTGCAGGAGGCTCCTTGGAGCCGAATCGATGGCAGCCGAGGTCGCTCCTGCAATATCTATTCGATCGCGACCGAGGTCGCTCCGCCTACGTAGTTTTCCAATACCGTCTGGCGCAAAATTTCAGGTGGTAACAAGCCCTGGGCCAGCAGGAAATCATGGTATTCACGCTGCTTGAAACGCTCGCGCATCAATAGTTCAACCTCGGTGCGCAAGGCCATCAGGTTCATGTAGCCGAAATAATAGGAAGTGGCCTGGCCGGGGGCGCGAAAGCTGTAGCGGTCCACCTCACTTTTCGCCAGTGGCGTGGAAATACCCACTTCATTCACCATAAAAGCCTGGGCTTGTTCGCCGCTGATCAGGCCGAGGTTGATCATGGGGTCGAGGAAGGCGCGGGCGGCACGCATCAGCAGGCTGCGCAAGCCCATCAGCTGCGCTTCAGGTGAAAAATACTGCATCATGATGGCTTCGGAATACAGCCCCCAGCCTTCCACATTGGCACTGTTGAAGGCATAAATGGCCCGGGCGTTAGAGACCCCGGAATCAAGCATGGCCGAGAACTGCATCTCATGGCCCGGCCGGGCCTCATGCGCGATCAGGCCCCAGGTGGCCGCCGCATTGCTGAAATCCGACATGGGCTCGCCACTGTCGTCACTGGGATTTTTGGACACCAGCACAAACTCACCGGATTGGCCGGTATTGCCCACCAATTGCGGCGGGCTCATGAAAGAAGCCGGTGAAGCAGCGGATTCCGCGTCAGTAGCATGACGGATCAGGGCGGGTCTGTCCGGCAAAGTGACGATATCGTTGTCGCGGATGATGGTTTCAATTTCCTCCAGCCGGGCGAGATAGTAGGGCATGACTTCTGCTTCCGGAATCAACTCCTGCTGCAGTATTTTCAGCACATGTCGATAGTCGGAATTCTCCAGGCCCCGGGCCGCAGCTACCTCGCGTGCCACGGCCTTCATGCGGAACTGGATTTGCGCGAAGCCCAATTGAGCCTGCTTGATCAAGTCTTTAGGGTCGATATCCACGCCAAAATTCTTCAGGTTGTCGGCATAAAGCGCTGCGGGCAGCCGGTGATCTTCACGCGCACGCGGCAATAATTCCTTGGTCAGCCAGGCGGCGTATTCATCCAGTTGCTGGTTGAGTAAAGCCAGGGATTCTTCATAGCCAGTCAGGCCCGAGTCCTTGAACAGCTGCTCCATGCCCTGTTTGAATTCCGCCGCATTGGCCAGATCTTTCTCCAGCTCACCCCGGTAAGGGCCAAGCAGCCCTGGTCCGTCGAAGCGCTCCCAGCTGCGGGCAATAGCCAGTTCAGTGACGGGTTTGTAACCCTTGGCCTGGCCGGTGTATTTGTTCAGTCGCTGCAGGGCCGCAGGATAGCGGGCAGGGTCGTTTCGTGGGTCCAGCAAGCTCCTGAATCCGAAAAACAGGCCTTGCGACAGATTGTTGTACGGCAGCAGATACTTGCGATTGAGTTCCGAGGTGTGGTGCGCGCCCTGCAAGGATTTGATCAGGATGTCGAGGTCCTGCAGCACACGCGGGTCCTTGCTCGTCTTTTTGCGGTTTTTCAGCTCGCTGATGAGCTTCTTGGTCGCTTTCTGGCTGCGTTCGTACATTTTCGGCCCGAGGTCCGAAATTTCCGCATCAACGGCTTCGATACCCAGGCCGGAAAAAGCTTCCGGAGTGAATTTGGCCTGTTGCAGCATGACAAATTCAGTATGCGCATTGCTTTCTGTCACCCAGTCTTCGCTGGCTGCGGCCCCGGCCGGAAGCAAGGTAATCATCAATAGCAGGTTGACAGGAGCATGGCGTAAGTTCATGGAAGCTATCCTTATTCACTCAATTGAAGGCTGAAGTCGACACTAATGTAAAAAAAATCCGGATTCCCGTGGCATTAGTCATAGTGGAGGCAGATTTGGTTCATCACGATGCGCGCCCAACTGCTATTGATTGGGTTACTAACTCAAGCTGAATGATTGCGACTGCTCCAGCGACAAGAGGTATTTCTTGCGCCACAAACCGCCGCCATAGCCGGTCAGTTTGCCATCGCTGCCCACCACCCGGTGGCAGGGCACCACTATGGCCATGCGGTTGTCGCCATTGGCACGGCCCACGGCGCGCACAGCATCTGGCTGGCCGATCTGATGCGCCACATCGGCGTAGCTGCGCATCTGGCCATAGGGTATCGCCAGCAATACCTGCCAGACGGATTCCTGGAAAGCCGTGCCAATGGCTTGCAGGGGTAGGCTGAAGTTGCGCAACTGGCCATCAAAATAGGCATTCAGTTCCGTTTTGATCGTTGCCATCAAGGGATGTTCGCCGGGCAGGAATACTCGCCCCAATTCCAGCCGCAGGCGCTTGAGTTGCGTATCCAGCATGCGCCGTTCGGCAAATTCCAGTAAATGCAGGCCCTGGTCGGAAACCCCCATTATCATGGAACCCAGCGGCGTGGCCAAGCGGTTGATCCAGATACAGGATTCGCGATCCACAGCCGTGGGCGGATTGCCGAACACCTGGCTGAAAGCTTCGCGAAAGCCACTTTCCGATTCGTAACCGGAGTCCAGAATGGCTGCGGATACCGGCGTGCCCGTTTGAATCTGCCGCAAGGCCACACCGAGCCGCCGCAAACGGGTGTAGGCATGGAAGGTCATACCGTGGTTGGCGATAAACCAACGCCGCACAGTGGCCGGATCGATAGCCAAGCCCAGATCATCGCCCGCCATATCGTAGTCATGCCAGCGCCTGGCCGGATCAGCATCCACCGCCGCCATCAATTGTGGTAACCAATCCGGGTCGGCATCTCCGGTATGCAAGGGCTTGCAGCGTTTACAGGGGCGGAACCCCGCCGCCAGCGCATCGCGCGCAGTGCCATAGAAGTCCACATTCGCGGCATTGGGTGTACGGGCAGTGCAACTGGGAAGACAGAAAATGCCGGTGGTTTTGACGGCAGTAAAAAATACCCCGTCAAATTCAGGATCATTGGCCTGCATGGCCTGCAGCATGGTTTCGCGTGGTGGCAAAGTCATGCCTGCAATGTATGCTAAAGGCAGGATTTACGCCACCGGAGCGCAGGCAAGGAATCCAGCCAGGGAATTCAGCCAGGAAATTGCTGGCCAGACGGATGGGGTCATTCAGGGGATGAAGTGGATGCGATTAATCCGGTTTTTTGCTATTCTGGTCTCAGGTAAAGGGAAATTACCGTAAGGGGGTAGTATGTTTTACCAAGGGGTTTCTGGCCGATTTCTCGGCCTCGTTACTATTACTGCTTTGTCCTTTGGCAGCACCTTGCTGCATATTGGACCGGCCTTTGCTGCTTCGAAACGGGCTGAGGTGGCGGTTGAGCACAAGCAAGAAGACATCGCGCATTTCCAATTGGCTGAATTCCGCACAGAGCTGCTGCAGTGCAGTGCCTTGTCGGCAATTCACATGTGGATAGGTGACAATCTGGCTGATGAAGGTGCGCAGATTCGACAACAGCTGGACGAAGAATACTGGCTAAACACCAGTAAGGATTATCTGGCCCTGGCCAACCAGGCCAGCGGTGATCCAGACCTGACTGAAGAAGTTGGGGCAGCAATGAAAATCCTCACGGCTGAATGGCGTCACCTCATTGAAGATGAGGCTACAGCCGATGAATGGCAGCAGTGGACTGAGTTGACAATGCGCTGCGACAGTTGGCGCCCTGACCCACCCAAGCGCCAATATTTTAATAATATCAGGCAGTCGGCTGCGACCAGCGATTCGCCCGGCAAAGCAGTAAGCGTAGATGGTGCAGATGCTGGTGGCCTGCAGGGCACCGGCTCGCCTTGAGGGTGTTGCCGGGCTTACTGAGGCACCTTGCTGAGCGGATTCAGTTCTGAAATGACTGCCACAAGAGTATCGGGATAGTCCGTAATAAGCCCGTCCACGCCCCATTCCATCAGCTGCCGCATCGTCCCGGGCTCATTGACGGTCCAGGGAATCAGCGCGATTTCGCGTTGCCGCAGCTGTGCGATCAGTTCCGGATTCACCAATCGGTAATCAGGGCTGTAAATAGTGGGTTTGAAACTCAGCTTGGCCAGATTGTCAGCCAGACTCTCCTCATTGCTGATCAACCAGACGGTCACAAGCTTGGGATCAATCCTGTGCACAGCTTCCAGCGCACGCGGATCAAAGGACTGGATGGCAGAGCGATCCAGCATGTCAAAATCCTCGATCACCCGGTATAGCGCCAGGGCGAAAGCATCGACTGGGGGATGATAGATTCCGTCAAAATCAGGGCGTGACTTTATTTCGATATTGAACCGAACCGGTGACCTCTGGCTGGATTCCTGAAACTCATTCACGGCAACAAACACATCCGACAACAGAGGCTTGGAAGCCTTAAGGGCCTGCTGCCGGGGAAAACTCGGATGTTGCCGGCTGCCGCAGTCGAAACTGGCCAGCTCAGCATCGTCCATGCTGTAGATGTTCAAGCCTTGTTGTTCTTCTTCCCTTACTGGCCGTCCGTCGGGATGCGAGCAGATATTCGCCGACATCCAGGGCTCATGGGAAACCACCACATGCCCTTCAGCATTTATGACCACGTCCATCTCCAGCGTGTTTACGCCGATTTCGAGAGCGCGAATAAAGCCCGGAATGCTGTTTTCCGGCAACAGGCCTCGGGCACCGCGATGGCCTTGCAGGTCAAATGGCTTTTGCATGAATGGCATGGTGTATTGCGGCTGATCATCCGGCGTCGTTGTGTGCATGCATCCTGCCAAGGCTGCTCCGCACAGGCCACCAAGCAGTAACAGACGGGTTCGAAGTTGCAGTTGATGGAAGAACTTGTTGCGCCAGATTACACCCATCTGCTACATGCTCCATGAAAAAGCTGACAGGCTGATGACAGCAGTCTGCTAGCCGCCGATTTTTACCAGCGTGCGCCCCACTGACCCACCCGCCAGCATGCCATCCAATACATCAGCAATGCCTTCCAGGCCCACCTCCCGGGTGGCGATCTGCTCCAGATGGGATGGTTTCCAGTCGCCCGCCAACCTGGACCAGAGGGTTTCGCGAATGGCATAAGGGCAGGTGGGAGAATCAATGCCGATCAGGCTGACGCCCCGAATGATGAAAGGCATGACGGTGATGTCGAGCTTGATACCACCGGCCAGGCCACAGGCGGCGATGTTACCCCAGGGTTTGATCTGGGTGCAGATGCTGGCCAGCATTTCTCCGCCCACGCTGTCGATGCAGCCCGCCCAGCGTGCACTGTCCAGTGCCCGGCCGGAACCCATCACCGCTTCACGGGAAATGCATTGAGTGGCGCCCAATTGTTGCAGATAATCGTAATGATCGGCTTTGCCCGATACCGCATGGACTTCATAAGCAGCTCTGGCGAGCAAGGCTATGGCAATACTGCCAACACCGCCGGTGGCGCCGGTGAC
>JANOGQ010000442.1:0-2296 GCA_031406105.1 Lysobacterales bacterium
ATTTCGGAGACACCATCAAATCTTGTGTATGGAGGCAAATACCGCTTAACCGGGGATACGCTCGTCGAATTCGATCAAAAAAATGATAATTACGCCAATTCAGGAGCTCCGATCACTCTTGCCCAGATTGATTTGGGTGAAGGTAATTATTTCGAGTATCCGGTTCTAACGGCGGGAAATGAGTACCCACGCGGGGTTCGTGATCCATTTGTGCAGGGCCCAAGTTCCTTGTATCGCGATGGCCGTATACGCACCATGGTGTACAACTCTCTCGAAGACATCATGCGGGATTTGGCATATGTGGGTGTGCAGTTTAATCCAGGAGATATTGAGCGTATTCCCGGCGCTCCCGATCTGTCCGAATTCACCGCTGATAACCATAGTGCACTGCAACCCTTCTTCGAATCAGGTGTGCTGGAAAAAGATGTGGTCGAGCTTGCCGGTTTTCAGTCCAACGGGGATGAAGTAATCACGGGATTTGCAACCCCGGTGGAGTACGGCGGGCCGAATCGCGTGCTGCGGCTGCTGTGGGGTGTCGATAAAGTCATTGATATTGAATTACCGTCTGCCACGGATTTGATTGGCCACGGCATTGAAGAGGTTTTCTTTGGCGGCGACTCAGTCTACATCGGTGATCTCGTTGCTCTAGCAGAGGAAGAAGGCTATCTCGGCACTTCGTTTGACGACTATCTGGTGGGAACTGACCAAGATGACCGGATTCGCGGGTTCGCAGGCTGGGATTACATTGATGGTGGCGCAGGCAATGATGTGTTGAGTGGCGCCGCAGGAATTGACGAGTTTTATTTTCAGGAAAACTCGGGGTCGGACACGATTCTCGACCCGGATGCCGATGATCTGATTGTATTTGGCGATGGCATCTCACCAGATCAGATTCAACTGGGTTTGGGCTCCCTCCGTCTGGGTTATGGCTCAGCGGGCGACGCAATCCATTTCCAGGACTTTAATCCGGATGATGTCTACGGCAATACCCTGTTCGCTGCACTGCAGTTCTGGGATGTCGGGCAGGGGGAGGAGCTGTCTGATGGTTCGTTTGAGCAGATATGGACGCTGACGGATGAACTGACCTATGAACAGGTGCTGAGCCGCGGCTTCGACATCATGGGCACTGAAGGTGACGACATTCTGCGCGGCACCAATATCCACGACCGTTTCCATGGTGGAGCGGGAAATGATGTGCTGTCAGGCGGCGCCGGTGCGGACAGTTATTTCTTCAATGCCGGGAATGGCGTGGATACCGTCATTGATTTTTTCGCGGCCGGAGAAATCAACCGGATAGTACTGCGCGATTTCGTTGCTGAAGACATGACCGGTAGCAGAGATGCTGGGCAGGTGGTGCTGCGTGCCCGCGCCAGCGCTGATGAGATCCGCATTCAGTGGGATCAGGCCAATGGCAGCGGGGTTGATCTTGTCGAGTTTGCCGATGGATCTACCTGGGACAAGGCGATGCTGGAGCAGTTGCCAGCAGTCGTCGACAATTCGCCACCGGTCGTCGGCATTCCGCTGCGTTCACATCAAGTGCTGGAGGACGCGGCATTCAGCTTTGCCTTGCCGGAAGGCAGCTTTCTGGATCCCGACACCGGTGATGCGCTGGCCTATAACGCAGCCCAGGCCGACGACAGCCCGTTACCTGAATGGCTTGCTTTTGATCCGGATTCGAATACCTTCAGTGGCCAGCCAGGTAATGAGCATGTTGGAGTGCTCTCCGTAAAAGTAAGCGCAGCGGACTCTGCTGGTGCGTCGATCTCGGGTTTTTTCGAGATCACGGTAGCCAATGTCAACGATGCGCCGCTGTACCTGCCGCCACTCGATGATCAGCAGGCCACCGAGGATCTCGCTTTCAGCTTTGTCGTGCCGGAGCAGCGGTTCAGCGATCTTGATACCGGGGATGTGCTGACTTATGCCGCCCGCCTGACGGACGGCGCGCCGCTGCCGGACTGGCTCGCTTTTGATCCGGTTACCCGCACATTTTCCGGAACTCCGTTGAATGCAAATGTGGGAACCCTTGCGCTCGAAGTGACGGCCACCGACCTCGCGGGCGCCAGTGCCGCCGGCACGTTTTCCGTAACCGTGCACAACACCAACGATGCCCCGGTACCAGTTCATCTCATTGCTGACCAAACAGTGACTGAAAACGCGGCTTTTGGTTTTGCAGTGCCTGCCAATACGTTCCAGGATGTTGATGCAGGTGACGCGCTTGCGTATGGCGCCGGCCTGCCTGATGGCGCCGTTGACGGCCTACCGCCACCGTTTTGGCGAACACGCCCAACTGCGCGCC
>JANOGQ010000468.1:0-9406 GCA_031406105.1 Lysobacterales bacterium
TGCATGTAGCTGAGTTTGTGAGTCAAAAACAGAACGGGGCCGCAAGGCCCCTTTCTCTTCTGAGAATTGAACTGTAGGCAGAGTTTTGCAATGGAATCGCCACAAGAAGTAAAGAAGATTGCCTTTATCGGCCTGGGCGTGATGGGTTATCCCATGGCCGGTCACCTGGCCAGGGCTGGCCATGATGTCACCGTATACAACCGAAATCCGGCACGGGCTCAACAGTGGTTGGCACAGTTCAAAGGCCATGCGGCTGCCAGCCCCAGGCAAGCGGCCGAAGGTCGGTCGGTCGTGTTCAGTTGCGTGGGTGCCGATAAAGACCTGCGTGAAATCTGCCTCGGCAATGACGGCGCATTTGCCGGTATGTCGAAGGGCGCGGTATTTGTGGATCACACCACCACTTCGGCAGAGGTCGCGCGCGAGCTGAGCAAGTTTGCACAGAGCAAGGGATTCGGATTTGTTGATGCACCGGTATCCGGCGGCCAGGCGGGAGCCGAGAGCGGCAAGCTGACGGTGATGATGGGTGGCGAATCGGCAGCGATCAACACCATAGCCCCCTTGGTCGACTGTTTTGCCCGCATGCAAGCCCATATGGGCCCCTCCGGGAACGGACAGCTGACCAAAATGGTGAACCAGATTTGCATCGCGGGCATAGTGCAGGGCCTGGCTGAAGGCGTTCAGTTCGCGCAGAAGGCCGGGCTGAATGGCCAACAGGTCTTCGACGTAATCTCCAAGGGTGCTGCGCAATCCTGGCAAATGGAAAACCGCGCCGGCACCATGCTTCAAGACAAGTTTGATTTTGGCTTTGCAGTGGACTGGATGCGCAAAGACCTGGGTCTGGTGCTGGACGAAGCCCGGCGCAATGGCGCTTTACTGCCTCTATCTGCCCTGGTAGACCAGTTCTACGCCGAAGTGCAGGCCATGGGTGGCGGCCGTTGGGACACCTCAAGCCTGTTGCGTCCCTTGAATCGCGCAGGCAAGCTGTAGAGATTACCTTAGCCATAGCGTCATCCACACTAGTGGCCTGTAACAGCCAAAGCGGTACTGATCTGGGTGATGGATCGCCCATCGAGGCAAGGCGCGAGGAGGAGACATAGCCCGCTCTATGGCGACGACGAGCAAGGCCGCATCGATGCGCGAGGCGCGCCCGGGCAGTATTGATTTGGCTGTTGCCGGTCACTAGGTGACAAAACTGATGATTGGAGAAGACTGATGCTGACATTGAACGTCAACGGCACTAGCCGTGAATTTTCGGGTGATCCCAATATGCCCATACTCTGGTTTCTGCGCGACGAGTTGGGCCTGACCGGAACCAAATTCGGTTGTGGTATGGCGCTTTGTGGAGCCTGTACAGTCCATCTCGACGGCTTGGCCATTCGGGCCTGCGTAACACCAATCAGCCTGGCAGCTGGCAAATCCATTACGACCATTGAAGGTTTGCACCCGCAAGGCGATCATCCGGTGCAGAAAGCCTGGCGGCAACACGATGTTCCGCAATGTGGCTACTGTCAGTCCGGTCAAATCATGCAGGCCGCTGCATTACTGGCCGCAAACCCCAAGCCCAGCGATGAGGAAATTGTCCGCGGGATGGATGGCAATATCTGCCGTTGCGGCACCTATCAACGCATCTTCACTGCGATCAAAGTCGCAGCGCAGGAGAATTGAGATGGCAAATATCTGCAGAGTCAGCCGTCGGGAATTCCTGCAAGCTACTGGCCTGAGTGCTACCTTTGTGCTGGGCACTCATATCGCGCCACGTTCCTTGCTGGCCGCCGTCACTGGCGCCACCGAAGCGAAGCCCAATCTGTTTGTAGCCATTGCCTCCGATGGCACCGTCACCCTCACCTTTGCCCGCTCTGAAATGGGCCAGGGTGTCCGTACCGGCTTGCCGATGATCCTGGCAGATGAGCTGGAAGCTGACTGGAGCCGTTGCAAAATCTGGCAGGCTCCGGGTGATGAAACAAAGTACGACCCGCCTGGCAAGGACGGACAGAACACCGATGGTTCGCGCAGCACACGCCATGCGCTGCAGCCCCTGCGTGAGTTGGGCGCCTCAGCCCGCGAAGTGCTGGAAAAAGCGGCTGCGCAAAAATGGGGTGTGGATCCCAGCAAGGTGTATGCCGAGAATCACCGGCTGCATTTGCGCGGCAAAGATCAATCACTGGATTTTGGTGAGGTCGTGGATATCGCTGCAGACATCACGACCCCGACCGGTGAAAATGCACCCAAGCCCAAGCTGAAAGATCCTTCAAAGTGGCGCTACATCGGCAAGGACATGGCAACGTTTGATAACTTCGACATGAGTACCGGTGGCGCGAACTATGGCGCTGACTATACCCTGCCCGGCATGAAGATTGCAGTGGTGGCAAGGTCGCCGGTGTATCGCGGCAAGGTAAAGTCGTTCGATGCCAGCGAGGCATTGAAGGTGCCTGGTGTTGAACACGTGATGGAAATTCCCGCTCTGCCGGATGATAAACCTGCCGAGTTCCGTGCACTTGGTGGCGTGGCTGTGATCGGGAGCAACACCTGGTCGGTAATGCAGGGCCGTCAGAAGCTGAAAATTGAATGGGATGCGGGGCCCTTTGTCACGCATGATTCCGGCACCTACGATGTGGAGCTGAGAGCCGCCGTTCATCAACCGGGCACCGTGGTGCGTAAACGTGGCGCGGTGGATGATGCTTTTGCAAATGCGAGCTCGGTGCTTGAAGCGGAGTACTTTGTGCCCTATCTGGCCCATGCCCCGATGGAGCCGCCGGTGGCGCTGGTGGATGCCAATTCACGTCCGGTAAAGGTCATTACTTCGGTACAGGCCCCCAATGAAACACGGCAGTATGTTGCTGAGGCATTGGGCCTTGAGAAAACCGATGTGGAGTGCCAGATGACATTGCTGGGCGGTTCATTCGGGCGCAAATCCAAAGCCGATTTCGCCTGTGAAGCGGCCATCCTGTCCAAGGCCATCGGTGCGCCAGTGCGGGTACAGTGGTCGCGCGAAGATGAGATCAAGCATGGTTATTACCACTCGGTCAGTGCGCAGTATCTGAAGGCCGGGCTGGATGAAGGAGGCAAAGTGGTAGCCTGGCAGCAGCGAGTGGCATCACCCAGTATCATGGCTTTGTGGAATCCTGCACAGAACGGGCTCGTAGACTTTGAAGCCGGCCTTGGCCTGACGGACCTGCCCTTCAACGCCATCCCCAATCTGCAACTTGAAACCGGCCCTGCCGCCGCCATGATCCGCGTGGGTTGGCTGCGCTCGGTGAACAACATTCAGCATGCTTTTGCCATGCATTCGTTCGCACACGAACTGGCAGTTGCTGCCAATCGCGATCCGCTGGAGTTCATGCTGGAGCTGATCGGTGATGACGAGGTAATGGATCTGTCGTTGGATGGTGTAAAGGATTTCGCACCTTATGGCGATTCGGTTGAAGACTATCCCATCTCGCCCAAACGTTTGTCCAACGCCCTGCGTGTTGTGGCTAAAGCGGCGAATTATGGCCAACAACTACCCGATGGCCACGGCATCGGCCTGGCAGCTCACCGATCCTTCCAGAGTTATGTCGCCATCGCGGTGCAGGTGAAAGTGGGTGACCAAGGCGAGTTGTGGATTCCGCGGGTAGATGTCGCAATTGATTGCGGCCGATATGTGAATCCAGCCGGGGTGCGCAAGCAGATGGAGGGCTCAGCAATATTCGGCAATTCCATCGCCCGATTCAGTGAAATCACCACCACCAATGGTGTGGTGGATCAATCCAACTTCAATGATTACCGGCTTACCCGGCTCAGTGATGGTCCCTTGGATATCCGTGTACATTTGATTGAGGACTACGTCGACCAACTGCCTTGTGGTGTGGGCGAACCTGGCGTTCCACCCTATGCACCTGCATTGCTCAATGCCATTTACCAGGCCAGCGGCAAACGCATACGTTCACTGCCTTTACCGGCTGATTTGCGAACCGCTTGATTGGGCTTACCGTTAGTCAGCTAACAATGCTCCGGGGCAGTCCCCGGAGCATTTTGTCAGGGATTCAATTCCTGATGCCAGTAATCAGTAGTTTGCCTGGTGTTTGTCCCGATAGGGTAATCGCATGAGTTTCCAGCCCAATGAATTTTTGACTGGATTGTTCCACACAGCAGTGGCTGCAGCGCAAGCGGACCAATGCCTGGCTGGCGCCTGGCCAGCCTTGCCGCATGGAAAGTTAAAGGTCATCGCCTGCGGCAAGGCCGCCATGGCCATGGCCAAAGCAGCTCATCTGCACTACGGTGAACGCGCTTCCGGGTTGATCATTGCGCCAGTTACCCATCGGAAAAGCGCGGAGCAACTGCCAGGCTTCCAGCTCATGTTTGCCAGCCATCCGGTGCCGGACCAAAGCTCAGTTGACGCTGCCCATGCAGCATTGCAGCTGGCAGAAAACCTGGCCGCGGAAGATTTGCTATTGGTATTGATGTCAGGCGGCAGCTCGGCCTTGTTGTGCATGCCGGTAGCGGCAGTTTCATTGGAAGAAAAACGCGAAGTAACCCGCCAGCTACTGGCATCGGGCGCCACCATCCAGGAGTTCAATTGTGTGCGCAAGCATCTTTCGCGCATCAAGGGAGGCGGATTGGCAGCTGTCTGCCCGGCGCCATTGGTAACCCTGGCCATTTCTGATGTGCCGGGTGATGACGTGGCCCTGATTGGCTCCGGCCCCACCCAGCGTCACATGTCCAGCCGCGCCGATGCCCGCGCCATTCTCAAACGGCATGGCATCAAGCCATCACCCGCAGTGGCGATCGCACTGGAAGGCGAGCATCACAAAGACCACGGCCTGCATGCTCAGGCACATCGTAGTTCATCAAAAATCGTCGCCAGTGGCATGACAGCTCTGATGGCTGCCGAGGCCGTCTGCCGGGAACACCAGATAGAAGTCCTGATGTTGGGAGACACGGTGCAGGGCGATGCGGTAAACCTGGCCGAGGAACACGCCAGACTGGCCTTGAAACTTTATCGGAAAGGCAAAACGGTATGCATACTTTCAGGCGGCGAAACCAGTCTCAGCCTGGGCCCCTCACCCGGCACCGGTGGGCGCAACTCCTGTTACGCTTTGGCGATGGCGATTGAATTGAATGGCCACCCCGGCATTTGGGCTTTGGCTGCCGACACTGATGGTTTTGACGGCGTAGGTGGCCATGCCGGGGCTCAATTCGGGCCAGATATTCATGAGCGATCCCGCGAAGTTCACCTGCACGCGGAAGATTTTCTGGATCAGGACAACTCAGCGGCCTTTTTTGCCATTGTCGGGGGTTTGCTGGTGACCGGTGCAACCCACACCAATGTTAATGACTTTCGTGCAATTCTGGTAATGCCGGGACACTAGTGCCTGTAACAGCCACTAGCAATTCCGTCATGCCGCAAAAAGAAAGGGCCGCTTACGCGGCCCTTCAACACAAAAGCAGGACGGCATCACACTGCCTTCTTGAACTGCTCCTCTTCGGTGGAGCCACTCAGTGCCGATAAAGAGGACTGCCCACCACCTATCACCTGCGCCAGGGTATCGAAATATCCGGTACCCACTTCACGCTGGTGCTTGGTAGCCGTGTAGCCGTATTTCTCAGCCGCAAATTCTGCTTCCTGCAGCTCAACGTAGGCCGTCATCTGGCGATCTTTGTAACCCCGTGCCAGGGTGTGCATGCTGTAGTTCAGGGCATGGAAACCGGCCAGGGTGATGAACTGGAATTTGTAACCCATGGCACCGAGCTCTCTCTGGAATTTGGCGATGGTTGCGTCATCCAGCTTGGCTTTCCAGTTGAAAGACGGCGAGCAATTATAGGATAACAACTTGCCCGGATGCCTGGCGTGGATGGCATCAGCAAACTGTTTGGCCTGGGCCAGATCAGGGGTGCTGGTTTCACACCACAGGAGATCAGCATAGGGGGCATAAGCCAGGCCACGGGAAATAGCTTGTTCGATACCCGCCCTGGTCTCGTAAAAGCCTTCAACAGTGCGTTCTCCAGTGAGGAATTCACGATCGTGTTCATCTATATCGGAGGTGATCAAGCCAGCGCCCATGGCATCTGTGCGGGCTACCAGCACGGTTGATACACCCATGATGTCAGCTGCCAGACGGGCAGCAATCAATTTTTGCACCGCTTCCTGGCTGGGCACCAGCACTTTACCGCCCATGTGTCCGCATTTCTTGGCAGACGCCAGTTGGTCCTCAAAGTGAACGCCGGCAGCACCGGCTTCGATCATGGCTTTCATCAATTCGTGGGCATTGAGCACACCACCGAAACCGGCTTCGGCATCTGCCACGATGGGCTGCATCCAGTCAATTGAATCGTCACCTTCGGCATGATGCAGCTGGTCAGCTCTTTGCAGGGCATTGTTAATGCGGCGTACAACATTGGGTACTGAATCGGCAGGATATAAAGACTGGTCGGGGTACATGGCGCCGGCCAGGTTAGCATCGGCGGCGACCTGCCAGCCCGACAGGTAGATGGCCTTGAGGCCGGCCTTGACTTGTTGCATGGCCTGATTGCCGGTCAGAGCGCCAAGTGCATTGACATAGGGCTCGGTTGCCATGTGCCGCCAAAGCTTTTCTGCTCCCTGCTGCGCCAGGCTGTATTCGATTTTCACGGTGCCACGTAAACGCACCACATCGGCTGCAGAATAACCTCGCTCTACGCCTTTCCAGCGTGGGTTGGTGTTCCAGTCAGCTTGTATGCATTTGATCTCGTGTTCCGTGTTCATGGCGGTGTCCTGTTGATTAATTCAATGGATGGGGCAAAAGCAATACCCGATGCGGCGAGAATACTGCAGGACTGACGGTATGTCGCAAACTTCATCTTTGACAAGACAAATATTTCAATGTTTAATATATGATTTGTTAATATCAATAAGTAATTGATTATGAACGATAAAAGCCCACGATTCTATTACAAAGGCAACCAACTCAAACAATTGCGTGCTTTTTGTGCGGTTGCCAAGAGCGGCAAAATGACCGATGCCGCTGAAGAATTATTTCTCAGCCAACCGGCAATCAGCCTGCAGGTCCGCGCGCTCGAGCGTGAACTCGACACGATGCTGTTCGAACGCCACGGTCCGCGCATCAACATGACGCGTGAAGGCCAGGAATTGTACGACATGGCAAGGCCGCTGGTTGAAGGACTGGAATCACTCAACCAACGCTTCAACCGGCAAATTCGAGGCGATCTGCAGAGTGGCGAAGTGGTGATCGCGGCTGGGGAGTCCACCATTATTTATCTGTTGCCACGGCTGGTGGCGCAATTCCGCGAAAATTTTCCCAACATTCACGTGCAATTGCGCAATGTTACCGGTCGCGACGGTCTGGCCATGATCCGCGATGATGAAGTGGACTTTGCCATAGGCTCGATGATGGATATCCCCTCCGACATCAGCTACCAACCCGTTTATTCTTTCGAGCCGGCCTTGATCATGCCTCTGGGCCACGCTCTGGCAGGCAAAGACAGCATCAGCATTGAAGACATCGCCCCTTATGGCCTGATACTGCCACCCCGGCGATTAACCACCTGGCGCATGGTCGACCGGGTTTTCCAGCAACACCAGGTGCCCTTCAATGTCACACTGGAAGTGGGTGGCTGGGAAGTGATCAAGCGCTACGTGGAGCTGGATTTCGGCATCTCTATCGTCACCGGAATCTGCCTGCGCGAGGACGACAAGCTGGTGGCCAAGAACATGAGTGCTTATTTCCCCAAGCGCAGTTATGGAGTGGTAATGCGACGGGGCAAGTACCTGTCGCCGCAAGCACGAGCCTTTCTGGATGTGGCCGAAGAGTCGTCCATGCCCGATTCTCCCTGGCGTATTGGCCATTCCGATCGATAAGGTTTTTTGGTGGAAGGTTAACTACAAGACCGCAATTCACACCTGCACTTACCCTGCCTTGAAGACGCCAACACAAGCAGGCGTCCAATATCGCTGCAGATACATTGCTACCCATTAGCAGCAAATAAGATTTGACTCAGACATGCATCAAGCGGTGGCTTTCAAACGACCGCCAGGCAATGCGCGCGATAAAAAATGGCCCGGATTAACCGGGCCTGAAGGCACACAGAACTTTGAATTCTTACAAGTTGTAAGCGCGTTCGTCGTGCAGGGCCAGATCGAGGCCTTCCTCTTCCTGTTCTTCTGTGACACGCAGACCCATAACAGCATCAATCAGTTTCAGCAGTATGAAGCTGACGACTGCGCCATAAAGGATGGTAGCGCCAACACCGATGAACTGGCTGCTTACCTGGGAGGCCATGGTCACACCTTCTTTGAACCCGGCACCGCCCAGACCAGCGTCGACGAAAACGCCAGTGAGGATGGCGCCAACAAAGCCGCCCACGCCGTGCACACCGAAGGCATCCAGGGAATCGTCATAGCCGACTTTCTGCTTGACCTTGACCACCAAGAAGTAACACACCAGGCCTGAAACAGCGCCGATTGCGAGGGCACCCATGGGGCCAACAAATCCGGCAGCTGGCGTAATCGCAACCAGGCCGGCGACTGCGCCGGATACCACGCCCAATGCACTGGGTTTTCCGTAACGCAGCCATTCCAGCAACATCCAGGCCAGCGCTGCTGCGGCTGCAGCAACCTGCGTCACCAGCATGGCCATGCCGGCAACGCCATCTGCTGCCAATTGGCTGCCGGCATTGAAGCCGAACCAGCCCACCCACAGCATGGCGGCACCCACCATGGTGAGCAGCAGATTGCTGGGCTTCATGGGATGCTGCGGATATCCACGGCGCTTACCCAGAACAATGGCGGCTACCAGGCCTGCCACACCGGCATTGATATGCACCACCGTTCCGCCGGCAAAATCCAGAACACCCACAGCGCTCAGCCAACCGCCGCCCCAGACCCAGTGGGCCACAGGCGCGTATACGAAGGTCACCCATAAAATCACGAACAACAGCATGGCGGAGAATTTCATGCGTTCAGCAAAAGCACCCACGATCAGCGCCGGGGTGATGATGGCGAAAGTCATCTGAAACATGGAGAACACGGATTCAGGAATGGTTCCGCTGAGGGCATCCACAGTGACGCCCACCATAAAGGCTTTGCTCAAATCACCGATAAAACCAGCCACATCGCTGCCAAAGGCCAGGCTGTAGAGATACAGAACCCACAAAACCGATACCGCACAGGTAATCACGAAGCATTGCATCATCACCGACAGGGCATTCTTGGCGCGAACCATTCCAGCGTAAAACAAGGACAAGCCAGGGATGGTCATGAAAAGCACCAAAGCGGTAGCCACTATCATCCAGGCTGTGTTGCCCGTATCCAATACGGCGTCCTGGGCCAGCAGCAGATCTGGAACAGCCACCAGCAACAGGCCGCCAGGAAACATCATCAGGTTTTTCAGATTCAACATTTTTAACACCCCTCTCAAATGGCCTGCGCGCC
>JANOGQ010000473.1:0-3124 GCA_031406105.1 Lysobacterales bacterium
GCCAGGAATGGTTGTTGGCAACACCGCTGCTCATATCCTATACCGCAATTCCTCTGCTGGACTGGCTGCTGGGTACCGACACCAGCAACCCACCGGAAGAAATCGTGCCGCAATTGGAGGAGGATCGCTACTATCGCTGGCTTACCTGGTGCACTGTTCCGCTGCATTTCCTGACACTGATTCTGGTGGCTGCATTTGTCAGCTATCAGGATTTGTCTCTGGCAGCCCTGTTGTTGATGGCAATTGTTACCGGATTGTTCAGTGGCCTGGGAGTCAATACAGCACATGAACTGGGGCACAAAAAGTCCCCTCTGGAACAGAATCTGGCCAAGTGGGCTTTGGCCGTGCCGGCTTATGGTCATTTTTGTGTGGAGCACAATCGCGGCCATCACCGACATGTGGCAACGCCTGAAGACCCTGCAAGCGCCCGCATGGGCGAATCCATCTACCGGTTCATGCGGCGTGAAATTCCCGGTGGCTGGCAGCGGGGCTGGCAGGTTGAAGCGGAGCGCCTGGAGCGCAAAGGCCTGAGTGCCTGGAATGCCGAAAATGTCATACTGCAATCCTATGCCATCAGCCTGGTATTGCAGGGCAGCCTGATACTGATCTTCGGCTGGCTGATGATTCCTTTCCTGTTACTTCACAACGTCTTTGCCTGGTTTCAACTCACCAGCGCCAATTACATCGAGCATTATGGGCTGCTGCGTAGCAAGGATGAGAATGGAGTTTATGAGCGTTGCCAGCCGCACCATTCCTGGAACGCGAACTTTGTGCTGAGCAACGTGGTTCTGTTCCAGCTGGAGCGTCACTCTGATCACCATGCAAACTCGCATCGGCGTTACCAGAGCCTGCGTCATTTCGATGACATTCCACAATTGCCTAACGGCTATTTCGGCAGTTACCTGCTGGCTTACATTCCCTGGATTTGGTACCGCGTCATGGATCCACTTTTGCTTGCCTTGCCCCACATTCAGGGCGACTTCCGGAAAGTGAATATGCAGCCTGACCAGGCACAGAGACTGATGGCGAAGTATGCGAATTAGGGCCTGCTGCCGCTATTCCGTATCGGGCGGCGCGAACACCACCAGCAGGCTCAGGTCTTCTGTGATGTTGCTGAACAGGTGCTGGGCAAATTTCTTCACGTAAAGGATGTCGCCGGGCTTGATGGCAACCGTTTCGCCGTCCACCGTCAAATCTGAGCGACCTTTGACAACGTAGTAGATTTCGTCCTGGTCATGCGGGGTCTGCTCGTCCACCGTACCGGCTGGCAACTCATAGATGTACCCGCTCATGGACTCCACCCGCATGAACTCCAGGTAGGGCAAATCCGTGGCGGCATTCTGCGCGGATAATTCATCCATATTGAACTTGAGCAAGGCGGGACTCTCCTCGGTTTTGGTCTGCCCGGCATGGGATGGAATTGTGCCAGCCATAACCCATATCGCCAGGCTCAGGAAAACATAATTACTGCTCACAGCTTTCATCACCCTACTCTCTCCGGTTTGTTTAATCCGCAAGGACTGGCACGGCTTGGGAAAGTCTATCAGCTGGCAGTTAACCAGAGTACTGTGAGGCCGTGGCGGGGGCGCGCAATGTCACAAAAAGCTGAATTTCAAATCCGGGAAAACCGTCCGGTTCGGCAATTGCGGCATTATGCCCCGGAGTGATTTCTTTCGCCCTGACAACAAACAACCCGATTTAATGGAACCAGGATAACTCGACGGAACCATAGTGTGTAAGAACTTCGCAGTTCCGCCGATCTTTTCCTATACTGTGCTTAGCCTTGAGATGGGATGAACATGGCCATGAGAAATCTGAAGTTAACAGTAAAAAGCCCGGGCTTGTTGTTGCTTGTGCACATACTGGCTTGGCCGGTCCTTGGCCATGCGACGGAAATCTTTCACTGGGTTGATGCCGATGGCGTTCATCATTTCAGTGAATCTCCGCCTGCCGCAGCCTCCAACGAAGTTCAGACCCTGCAAGTTGATGGCAGCCAGCCGGCCAGTTATGACCCCGATGAAGATCGTTATAACATTGCTGCGCAAGAAGCAGCCATGCAGGAGTTGCGGGACAAGCGCGAGGAAAGCAGGAAGAACCAGCAGCAAGACCAGCAGCCCTCCCCACCAAACACGGTTGTTTATTATCCCCAAGCCGATGTCGGTAATGCGATTTTCTATCCGCCCGGCTATCGGCCCAAACCCCCTCATCGCCCAGACCGGCCCGATGGCAAGCCGGACAAGCCGGGGACCTTGCCCGAAGAGATACCGCCGGCTTCCTGGCCGTTCCGGCCCTTGCGGCCACGCCCTTGATTGCTGCATGGTCTGACGTTTGGGGCATAGGCACACGCTTCGAGAAGTGGCTGATTTCACCTTGTCGGAAGCATGGGTGGCCAGAGGATAGCAAACCACCTTTGGGCCCGCAGGACTGCTGCCCCCAGGCGCATTCCGTTAGACTACCAATTTAAGCGGAGGAACGAAGGTGATCAATGGAATTATTGTAGAAAACAATATGCATGAAAACCGAACCTGCTCGCGTCTTTTCATTACTGTTACTCCTTTATGGAGATGCAGGTATCCGACTTACAGCCATACACAAAGGTGATTAAGCGCCTATTCCCGCATTCGGACAAGTATCAGGGGCATTTTTGTAAACGAAGATAAGGCTCTGTCACCCCTCTACCCGTCGAATGTGTCCGCCGGTGTTTTGATGATGTTCCACGCCTCGATGTTCCGTGAGTAGCCACATAAAAAGGAAATCAGCCAAAAGATTCAAACAGCTTTTGATGCTCCAGTACGATTCGCTCGGTCTCTTCCGGTTCGACGTGGCGACTGCTGTCTTCAGGCTTGAACGTTCCACCCAGTAGCAAAACATCACTTCGCGGGAACATGTGCAGAAAGCCGTTTCCGGCGCCAGATCCGCCACCAAACGTCATGTAATCCACTGCAGGATCGGGCGGCAGGTAGACCAGTTGGCCTTTGGCTGGAATGAGGTTGGAATCACCAAACAGTTCAGTGGCACCCAGGCCCGTGCAGTTGAAGATGACCGTTTCGCGCAATGCCAGCACCTCGGCCAACTCTGCAAAGCTGCGGATTACAAGCTTGCCTCCGGCGAGCTGGAAATCCGC
>JANOGQ010000498.1:0-9047 GCA_031406105.1 Lysobacterales bacterium
CGACCTGAAAGTTGCTGGTGGTATGGAACTGGCTTTCCCGACTCCCTTCCTGGGGGGACAAAGCGGAACTCGCATCGCACTCTTCCTGGATACTGGCTATGTCTATGAAAACATTGACGCTTTTGATGCAGAAAAGCTGCGCGGATCATTCGGCCTGTCGGTAACCTGGGAAGCCCCAATTGGCCCCATCGTCATCAGCTATGCCTTCCCTTTCCGCGACCAACCGGGTGATCGCACCGAAGACCTGCAGTTTTCCTTCGGCACAACGTTTTAGCTCAAGCCCGCAGCAAGCCACACCTGGCTGCTCGCGGCCGTTGGGTGCTCAAGATCATCTGGCACCTGCACTGACTTCGCGCCTGGGCTTTTCGCGTGTACAATGCGGAGTATGCGGAAATGCGTCCGACTCATTGCTATTGTCTTTTGCGGCCTGTTCTTGACTGGCAGCGCCTTCGGGCAGTCATTGCGCGTTGGCTATGTGGACATGAAGAAAGTTTTGGATAACGCGCCACAAGTGGTTTCTGGCCGGGAGACTCTGGATCTGGAATTCCGCTCGCGCAGCGAAGCTATTGAAATAGATGAGTTTCGCGCCAAGACTCTGGAAGACCGCCTGGCCAGTGGCGATCTGACCCAGGAATCTTCATTACAGACCGAGCGGGAGTTTCGAGAACTACAACGCAGCATCAACCGGCGTAAGGAAGACCTGCGTGATGAATTGTCATTCCGAAGAACTGAAGAAGTACAAAGACTGGAAGAGGAAATCAATCTCGCAGTTCAGGAAATCGCTGAACGCAATGGCTTTGACCTGATCCTTTCCAGCCCGGTGGTTTATGCCAACCCGGAGCTGGACATCACCGATCTGATATTGGATCAGTTGGAAGCCGAATTCAATGCGGACCAACTTGAGCAATTGAATCGCTGACAGCCCGGCCTACCTTAGAATGCTGAACTCCCAGAGCACTTACAGCCTGTCGCAACTGGCTGAGCGCTTCTGTCTGGAACTGAGAGGCGATCCGGACCATCTTGTGGATGGTGTGGGTACTCTGCGAGGCGCCACTCGCTCGCAGGTCAGTTTCCTGGCCAATCCAATCTACCAAAGCGACCTGGCACACAGTTCGGCCGGTGTAGTTGTGCTCAAGCAAGAACACTCAGTCGCCTGCCCGGGCCATTGTTTGATCGCCGATGATCCCTATCTGGCATATGCACGCATTGCTCAACTGTTCACACCGAAGACCCAACAGGAAGTGGGCATACACCCCTCTGCGGTGCTGCATCCCTCAGTCTTGCTGGGGAAAGATGTCGCCATTGGCCCGCAGGTGGTGATCGAAGCGGATTGTGAAATTGGTGACGCCAGCTCAATCGGGCCCGGCTGCGTGATCGGTCGAGGCAGCAAGCTGGGCGCTGCCTGTCAGCTCTATGCCAATGTGACCCTTTATCACCAGACGCAGTTGGGTCAACGCGTGATTGTGCACTCAGGTGCTGTTCTGGGGGCTGATGGCTTCGGTATCGCATTTGCCAAAGATCACTGGGAGAAAGTTCCGCAATTGGGCCGGGTCCTTATCGGTGATGATTGTGAAATCGGTGCCTGCACCACCATTGACCGTGGCGCGATTGGCGATACCGTACTGGAAGAAGATGTGCGCATCGACAATCTCGTGCAAATTGCGCACAACGTTCACATCGGCGCACACACCGCTATGGCCGCGAAAGCTGGCGTCGCCGGAAGTACTCGCATTGGCCGGTATTGCCTTCTGGGCGGAGGCTGTGGCATACAAGGCCATATAGAGATTGCCGATCGTGTGACCGTAGCAGCGCGCAGCACCGCCTATTATTCAATCACCGAGCCAGGCTCAACCTGGTCTGCGCTGATTCCGGCACAACCTCTTACAGAGTGGCAGCGGAACCTGTCACGTTTGCGTAAACTGGATCAATTGGCTCGCAAAGTATTTAAACTGGAACGCAGCACAAGGGACCCAAACAAAAATGACTGAGAACATCCTGAAAGAGCCGGTTGAAGCCGATCGGATCATGCAGTTCCTGCCACACCGATTCCCCTTCCTGCTGGTTGACCGTGTTGTTTCCATGCAGTTGCAGCCTGAGAAAAGACTGGTCGCAATCAAGAACATCACCATTAACGAACCTTTTTTCAGCGGGCACTTCCCGGGTAATCCGGTTATGCCCGGAGTTTTGATCATTGAATCCATGGCCCAGGCGGCCGGCATGCTGGCACACCTGGATGCCGAGCTGGAAGGACGGCGCGGTGAGTTGTATTACCTGGTGAAAATCGACAATGCCCGCTTCACCCAGGTCATCAAACCAGGCGATCAGCTGGAACTGGACGTTATCCAAAGGCGCATCATTCGCCAAATGGGGCAATACATCTGCGAAGCACGGGTGGCGGGCAAGAAAGTGGCCAGTTGCGAAATCATGTGCGCAAGTAAAGACAAATGAACGGCATTCATCCCACAGCACTGATCGATCCCAAGGCTGAGCTGGCTGATGATGTGGAAGTGGGTCCTTTCAGCGTGATCGGCCCCAAGGTTCGTATCGATTCAGGCAGCTGGATAGGCCCGCATGTAGTGATCACCGGACGCACTACCATCGGTAAAAAGAACCGCATCTTCCAGTTCGCATCCCTGGGTGAAGAGCCACAGGACAAAAAATACGCCGGAGAAGATACTGAATTGATCATGGGTGACAACAACTACATCCGTGAAATGTGCAACTTCAGCCGTGGCACTTTCCAGGGTGGTGGCAAAACCATCATAGGCAATAACAACTGGATCATGGCCTGCGTCCACATTGCCCACGATTGCATCCTCGGCGACAACATCATCATGGCCAACAATGCCTCGCTGGCGGGTCATGTCACGGTAGGCAACTTTGCCATACTCTCGGGTTACACGCTGATCCACCAGTTCTGCATCGTCGGTGAACACAGCCTTACCTCCTTCGCCAGCTACGTGAATCAAAGCATTCCTCCTTACGTCACCGTTTCCGGTGAAAAAGCCAAGGCCAGGGGCGTCAACACCGAAGGCCTGAGACGGCGTGGTTACACCCCCGAACAGGTGCAGCAGGTCCGGCGTGCGTACAAAGTCCTGTATCGCTCTGGCCTGACACTGGAGGAAGCGCAGGTGAAATTGCAGGAAATGGCGGAAAACTCTGAGGAAATTCGTCCATTGGTCGATTTCCTGGAGAAGACTGGAAAAAGCCTCATTCGTTAGGGCCTTAGAACATGTTTCCAGTCAACACGCATTCAAAGGCAGAAAACCAGTATGCGTGAAAAGCCCATCGTTGCCCTGGTTGCCGGAGAAACCTCCGGTGACCAGCTGGCTGCCCCCTTGATTGAGAAACTCAGATTGCAGTATCCACAAGCTCGTTTCGTCGGTATCGGTGGCGAGCAGATGCAGGCCACCGGGATGGAATGCTGGTGGGATAGTAGTGAACTGGCCGTGTTTGGCTTGTTCGAAGTATTGGCTCATTTTCCCCGGCTGCTGAGCGTCCGTCGGGAATTAACGCGACGATTGCTGGCATTACGCCCCGATGTCTATATCGGCGTTGACGCCCCGGATTTTAACCTGGGCCTGGAAATCAAACTTAAAGCCCAGGGCATACGCACGGTACATTATGTCAGCCCAACTGTATGGGCCTGGCGACCCGGGCGGGTGAAGAAGATTGCCCGGGCAGCCGACCTGGTGCTCTGCCTGTTTCCATTTGAGCCTGTCTTTTATGCCAATCACAATGTCGCGGCTGTTTATGTTGGCCATCCCCTGGCTGATCAGATTGCAGGCCGCACGGATTCGGTTGCGGCGCGATTGGACCTGGGCCTCCTGGAAGATGCGCCGGTACTGGCCTTACTGCCGGGTAGTCGGCTCAGCGAAGTCAGCCGTCTGTCGGCACCCATGTTGCAGGCTGCGAAACTCATGCGGCAAGCCAGGCCGAAATTGCAGCTGCTCGCAGCCATAGCTAACGAGCGGGTGATGACGACGTTCTCAGAGAACCTGGCACTGGCTGGGCTGGAGAATGTGCAGCTGGTGCTCGGCAGACCACGCAGCGTGATTGCGGCGGCTGACGTGGTGCTGTGTGCCTCAGGCACGGCCACGCTGGAAACACTGCTGGTCAACCGGCCCATGGTCATGGCTTACAAACTGGCTCCGGCGACTTACCATATGGCCAAAAATCTCAAGCTGATCAAACGGCAATTTTTTGCATTGCCCAACATACTGGCGGGCGCATCCCTGATACCGGAGTTGATTCAGGATGAGGTCTCAGGTGACAGCCTGGCCCGGGCTGCAACCGCCTGGCTGGATGATCCTGCAGCCACTGCCAGGCTGCAGCTGAAATTCGATGCCATACATGAGCAACTGAGGTGTGATGCCAGCAGCCGCGCCGCGGCTGCAGTCGTCAACTTGCTGCAATCAGCGTGAGCACCAAAACGGAGTGGCTTACTGCGCTCACTGCCGGAGTGGACGAAGCAGGACGCGGCCCTCTGGCTGGCCCGGTAGTTGTCGCTGCTGTCATCCTGGATCCACACAGCCCCATAGCCGGACTGGATGATTCAAAACGCCTGAGCGAAGCTCGGCGGGAAACCCTGTTTGAGCAGATTCAGCGGTTCGCGCTGGGCTGGTCCATTGTGCACATCCAGGTCGCTGATATAGACCGTCTGAATATCCTGCAAGCTACTCTGTGGGGTATGCGGCGGGCTGTGATCGAGCTGCAACCACAACCCCGGCGGGTTCTGATCGATGGCAACCGGGCACCGGAACTGGATTATGAAGTTCGGACTATTGTTCAGGGTGATCGCCTGGAACCCGCCATTTCAGCAGCATCCATACTCGCCAAGGTTGCACGGGATCGCCATATGCTCTCGCTGCACCAGGTGTTTCCGCAATACGGATTTGACCAGCACAAAGGCTATCCAACTCCACAACATCTGCACTGCCTGGAGCAACATGGGCCCTGCGCCGAGCACCGGACTTCCTTTGCCCCGGTGCGCAGGTTGCTTCAGTCCGGACTATTCGAGCGCTGAGCGTCCACGAATGCCTCGATGTCGTGGCGTGTAACCGGGCCCAGAAACGCTTTCACCGAGCGGCCTGTGGGATCAAGAATGATGGTCGTAGGTAATACCTTTGGTGCACCAAACGGCTCCGGAGGCTGATAAACATCAGCCACCAGAATGGGGTAGCTGACGAAAAATTCTTCCAGAAACTCTGTGAACATGGCTTTATCAATATCTTCGTAAGCAATGCCCAGCACCGTTATGTCTTCACGCTGCTGATGAAGCTCGGAAAGTTCCGGAATTTCCTTGCGACAGGGTGCACACCAGGTGGCCCAATAGTTCAGGATCACCCACTGTCCACGGTAATCACTCAGTGCTACCAGTTCGTCGTTCAATTGCGGCAATGAAAAATCCACCGGCTCGGTAGTTTCATACACCGAAGCCAACAATGCCGGGCTCACGAGGAGCAGCAAGCACAGCAAACCCCAGTGCCAATGCTTAATGTATTTCATTCATTTGCACCCGCATACATCGGCCGCAAAGGCCGATTCAATGAGTCAGTTCCGTGGTCCTGAACCGCTTTCACAGCAGCCAGAAATTCCTTGTCCCATGAAGTTTCCTCAAACAATTGGTTCCCGTCCAGCAATGGCAAATGATAACTGCCACTCAGGTAAAGCGAAGCAAGGCTCAAATCACCCAGGTCCCGGCTCAGCATCCAGTCACCACTGTCATCCACTGTAGCAATTTTCGCCACGAACAGATTATGCATGATGTGTTTGATCTGCAACTCCCCGGCGCGCGGTTCCAGGGTAATCAGGTGCTCCTGATTGAGGGATTCGCCACGGGTTTGTGCTTCCCAAAGATGGCCGAGCAAGCGAAAGGCCAGCTGGAAATCTGAACCTCTGGGCCAATCCGCCAATGCCAGGTTGTCGGTGCGGAAGGTGTTCAGCGAGGCGGCCAGCGAAGCACCCAGCAAGACCACTACCCAAACCAGGTATAACCACAACAGAAAAATGGGTACGGTTGCCAGGGCGCCATAGATAACCGTGTAGTTGGCATTGCTGACCCAGGCCACAAAACCAAACTTGGCCAGTTCAAATAAAAATGCACTGAGTACAGCACCGGCCAGAGCAGCGCGCAGACTTACGCGACAATTCGGCACCAGCAAGAAAATCAGGCCGAAGACCAGGGTGTTAACCAACAGCATACCAGCCTTAAAAACACCGGGAGAAACCATCTCATGAAAACCACGATCACTGAACAGGTTCTGAGCACTGAACACCACAGCACTGCCCATCAACAATGGAGCAAGGGTCAGCACCGCCCAGTACATTATGATGCGATTGATCACGGACCTGGACCGTTCCACCCGCCAGATTCGGTTGAATGCCACTTCAATACGAAACATCAACAGCAAGGCAGTGACGATCAGGGCTACCGTTCCTGGCAAAGTCAAGCTGCTTACACTGGACAGAAATGAGCTGATGCCGGTACTTACCTGTTTACCTGCGGTTGGCACCAGGTTTTCCAGCAGCAATTGCTGCAAACGGCCTGACCATTCACTGAAATTCGGGAAAGCGGCCACAACAACAAATACCACCGCCAGCAGTGGAACCAGCGCCAGCAGGCTGGTATACCCCAGCGAGGCAGCCTCATCAAAGCAACGATCCTCCTTGAAATGCTTCCAGACATGCAGCGCCAATTGACGCATGCGCCGCAGATATTGCTGCATTTCATCGGCAGCCAGGTAGGTCTTGATGGATTCGGTCATGGACTTTTTCGGCATTTCCGTTTACCCGCCGGTTGCCAGTCAATAGAATGGCCCCAAGATTGAGTCTGAGAAAACCCTGAATGGCTCAGAGTTTCATTATGAATGGCTTTCTATTGCCGGATCCAAAGTCTGAAGAATTCAGCTGATCGTAAAGGGCAATTCTATCCGAGACCAAGATGACTGTCAGAATTCCGCATAATCCAGGTTGTTCCAAATCACGCGCTACTCTGGCATTGCTGGAAATGCTGTGAGCAATACTACTTCCTCCACAGAAATTCTGGTGCTTTACTACAGCCTCCACGGCCAGACTGCGCAAATGGCGAGGCAGATAGCCCGTGGAGTAGAGGAGGTCGCCAACGCCAGTGCCCGTTTACGAACAGTACCAGCCGTCAGCAATGGGCTGGCTGGGCCCACATCGGCAGTACCGGACGACGGACCCCCCTTTGTGCGCAAGGAAGATCTTGCAGAATGTGCCGGTTTGATACTGGGCAGCCCGACTCGATTCGGTAACATGGCAGCCGCTTTGAAATACTTCATCGATTCAACAGCCGCAGAATGGTATTCGGGCACACTGGCAGGCAAGCCTGCGGCCGTCTTCACCTCTACGGCGTCTCTGCACGGTGGCCAGGAGGCCACGCTGCTGAGTATGATGCTGCCTCTTTTGCATCATGGAATGTTATTGGTCGGACTACCGTATACCGAAGCCGGATTGATTCACACCAAGGGCGGTGGAGCCCCCTACGGAGCCAGCCATTACTCAAGCTGGAAAGGGGGTCGTGAACTGGATGCAGACGAACTGGAACTGTGCCGTGCCCTGGGCAAGCGGGTGGCTGAAATTGCCGTCAAGTTAGGGCCTGTCAACACTATTTGAGTAACCGCTGTTGTGCCTGTAAAATCCCCAAAAAAAGCACGAGGAGTGCGGGTTGGTACCAGCAAAAAAACCACGAGCAACGCCGAGGGGGGCTTTTTAAGGCGCAACCCCACTAAGAACAAAAATGGGGGCCAGGACCATTTTCTCCCCTGGCGGCGTTGTCAGTCGCTCATATAGATTCACTATACTTCTCTCCTTCCGCCTTGCCAGGTGAAAAAATGATCTCCGGCAGCGGTTACTCAAACAGCCTTAACAGGCCCTGACTCCCCGCGGAACTCCCTGTTCGATGCCGCCAATGATGAAGTCTAAATCCGGAAAATGCAACACTTACACTTAAAAAACCGATACATAGCGTACATAACTAGAAAAAAGATTCAGATTTCTTCCTTCAGCTTTTCAATAATCTCCCGCCCTACCTGGCTGGCCGCCTCGCATTGCAGGCTGCGACCTCTGGTATTTTCCATGAAAATCAGACAGATATCTGCAGGTGGCAGAGCTGTAAGGGCTTTCTCAGGCCACTCAATCAACAGAATGCCATTGCGGCTGAACTGATCTGCAATAGCCAGGTATTCGAGCTCCACCGGGTTTTCGATCCGATACAGATCCAGATGCAGAAAATCAAATCCGCCGGCCTGATAGCTTTCCAGCAAACCATAGGTGGGGCTTTTAACGCGGCCGGAATATCCCAGGCTTTGGATCAATGCCCGGGCAAAGGTGGTTTTTCCAGCGCCCAGTTCACCCTGCAGATAAATGATCAAGGGTGCCTGCAGGCAGAGGCCAAACTCCAGCGCCAGTTGTTGCAAGGCTGCTTCATCCGGCACGTTCCAAAGGCGGCGCGTATTACTCATGCAGGCTTGCTCTCAGGGATTGAGTACCGTGGGCAGGCGGGCGATGATATCCGACGCAATCATGCCACGTTCACCTATCTGTTCCGCTGCCAGATCACCCGCCCATGCGTGGGCCAGAACGCCTGATATGGCTGCCTCCCAGGCTGACAAATCCTGCGCCAGCATGGCGGCGATCACACCGGCAAGCACATCACCGGTACCTGCTGTGGCCATGCCCGGATTTCCCAAGGGGCAGATGGCATACTGGCCATCTGGTCGTGAAATGACTGTTCCGCAACCCTTCAGTACCACAATGGCATCGTAGGCTGCAGCGATTCGCTGTGCCGCGGTGACGCGATCCTGCTGTATGTCCCGGGTACTGCAAGCCAGCAGGCGGCCCGCTTCTGCCGGATGTGGCGTCAGTATCCAGTTTCCCCTGGGCAAATGGCTTTGGCGGGCACCAACCGGATGATGCCGTGCCAATATATTCAATCCATCAGCATCAAGCACCATCGGTGCTCGTGACTGCAGGCAGGTGTTGAACAAATCTTCTGACCAGGAAGTTTGCCCCAGCCCGGTGCC
>JANOGQ010000524.1:0-2079 GCA_031406105.1 Lysobacterales bacterium
TATTCCTTCCATGCTGCCGCTGCTGATTCCCATCATCGTGGGCATGCTGCTGGGGCCCGAGGCTCTGGGTGGTTTGCTGGTGGGAACGATCGTAACTGGCTTGTTCGTGGCCATTTCCATGACCACCGGTGGCGGTGCCTGGGATAACGCCAAGAAATACATTGAAGACGGCCACTTCGGCGGCAAGGGCACCGATGCCCACGCTGCTGCAGTTACCGGCGACACGGTAGGCGACCCCTACAAAGACACCGCCGGCCCGGCCATCAATCCGCTGATCAAGATCATCAACATTGTGGCACTGATGATTGTGCCCTTGCTCTGATTCGATCTTCGATTCAGTAAAGAAGCCGCCCCAGTATCTGTGTGGGGCGGCTTTTTTGTGAGCCCTGACTTTTAAAAGCCGACTGCGTCAGTCCATCCAGCTGATCAGGTCTTGTGTCTTGCAGCCTGCTGGGGCAAAACAACAGTGACACTTTTTCCAATGCTTTTTTCCAATACTTTTTTCGTCAGCATGCTCTGATAGTTCAGCGCGGAATTAATCAGAGCTACGCTAAATAGCCTTGGAAACAGACCCGGTGGAAGTAGCCCAGCGGATGGCCAGTAAAGTCCCGGCCACAATCATTCCAATGCCGGCAATGGAAAACCAGTTGGGGTGAGGAATCAGTAGCAGGTTGGCAATGGTTGCGGCCAGCATGACTGCGCCTATGATGCAGGCGAAGACGGCGGGCTTTTCCCGGGCAATCTTGCATGCCACCATGCCACCAGCCAGCGTGCCCAGCAACCAGCCGAGGGATAGAGCGGGGTCGGACCAGCGCAAACCACTGAGGTTGCTATAAACAGGTTTTAAATTCCGCAGCATTTAATGCTTAGAAGGGCTATTTGCCAATCAAATATGCGTTTTAAGCCAATCTACCTTTCGAATCACAAGAGTCCCTTCAGCCGGCATTTCTATTTTCCGATGGCAGGCGCGTGTGCCTAATTGTGCTTCTACTTTTTCAATGTAACTTTGCGACCCAACGGCCACCGAATCAGTCCAGACAGAGTTGCGACTAAGATCACCTGATTGCAGAGCATGGGCAATCCACTGCCGGTAAGCAGTCTGCATCGATGGCTGGGTTTTGCTTTGAGTCAGGCGACACAGCGCCGACTGGTTGATAATCCGATACCGCTCTGGCGGTCCCGTTCAAACTTGAGCAGGAACCGCCGATCATGACATCGATGAGTGATGTGCCAGACGGCGCCTGGAATGTGGAAACGATTGGCTCGTGGCATGGTAAAGGACAAATGGCTTAAACCCGTTTAATTTGGGCCTAAATGGGGCGTTTAACTATGGAAAATCTCAGTTATTCACTGTCAGAATATTGCTCTATCAGGCAGTTGCGTTGGTCCGACCCACGTTGCCTCCGACCCCACGTTGCCACACGCTTCACACTAGAACCTACCACCCCACGTTGCCCAATGGAAATATCCAGGCGTTTCTCTTCCCACAGCCGCGTCAGTCCTTCCGAATAGCCACTTGAAGACAACAGTGCCTTTGCCGCCCGCAGCCCTCCTTGATCGGTCACCATGCGGCGATAGGGGCAGGTGGATATTCGGGGTCAGAGTTTCGCGAAGTAGTTTCCGGGCCCGTTCACCCGACTACTGCGCCACATCCATAACAATGACATCCCAGTGATCTTCTAACAAACCAAAACGCGTTTCCTCTTCTGAGTCGAAGAGCTTGCTATCGCTGTAAAGACGTTTTTCAGCTGCGTCCCATTGCTTTTCCCACTCGGGATCTGAGATCGCTGCGGTAGCATCCCGAAACTCAATCATGACACGCAAATCCCAACGAGGTCCTCCGGCCATGTGGGTAAAGGGCTGTTGAACCCGAATGTTATGAATGAAGCCAAGCTTCTTCATTTCTTCAAGCAGGGGTGCATGGTTCTTCTTATAGAGACGCAGGAACTCGTCTCCACTGCCCCACTTGATGCGGTAGTAATACTCCACCGTAACAGGAACGTGTTCAGCAGCGCTCGGGGTTTCCTGAGCTTGAGCAGGTGTGCACAACACTGTAACTGCAATGGCACAGAGCGAAAG
>JANOGQ010000558.1:0-3822 GCA_031406105.1 Lysobacterales bacterium
CAGTGTGCAACTGCCGTGACTCATAACATGAGAATGCCCAGTGAGAATACTTAGGGCAGCCCTGAATGACTCAGAGCTTTGTTTTTAGCGAGCGTAGCTATCGGCAGGGCTGTGTATTGCCCCGCTGCGACAGATGGCTTGCCCGATTCTGCAGCCATGCTGTTGATCAGCTGGTTAGGCTGCGGCGCCAGCGGGTGACGGCAGGGGAACCACAGCGGTTCACGGCTTTGCTGGCTGCGGCTTTTGAGTATTTCAACACGGGTGCTGCCGGGCCGTGGTTCATGTGGGCAGTGTTTGCCACCCTGCAGGTGCAAGCGCAGCGCAGCGGGTGAAGACGTGTTGCGGACGCTGTTGGGGCGGAACAGGAAGGCCGCTTTGGCACCTGCTTCAGCTGCCAGTTGCAGCCGCCTTAAACAGGCAAAACTGATGGTTTTGTTCGTAATCAATTCCGGCCAGGCCAGCACGGCGCCACCCCGGTTGGCTTGCAGTGCCTGCTCACAGGCCCACAAAGATTCTTCAGTACTGGCCGTACGCACCAGCAACAGCCGCTGCAGTATCAGACCGTGCCCCTGCAGGGCAGCTGGGTAGGGTATCCAGGGTGGATCGACCAGTACCAGCCACTCGCCCATGCGGCTGAGTTCGGCCAGGGCTGGAAATAACAGGCTGAACTCTCCCAGGCCATGCGTTTCGGCTATCAATTCGCTGACTGCGCCCAGCGGCCAGCCCCCGCCGGGCAGGCGCTTGTCCAGCCGGGTATGACCGGTACTCAGCGTACGCTGGCTGCGGTTGGGTTCGCGGCCACGCCACAGCTGCGGTGCGCTGGCCAGCAGGCTGTCTATGGCCGGGGATGAAGCTGATGATGAGCTTGCGGACGAAAGTGTGGGCAAAGGTGTGGGCGAGGTTGTGGATAGGGGCAGGGCAGGTTGCATGGTGGCTGATTTTTATCGGGTCTGTTGTGCTTGTTTTGATTAATGGCTTCCGGTTCTGCCGCTCAGTGATCCAGCCGGGTCCGGATCACACCCACTCCCAGGCCTTCAATGCTCAGTTCCTGTTCCCGCAGATCGACTTCAATGGCTTGGAAGTCGATGTTCTCCGGTAGCAGCTGCACGCGGTGGCCACGCCGCATGAAGCGTTTTACCGTGACCTCATCATCCAGTCTGGCCACCACGATCTGGCCGTTGCGCGCCTCCGGGGTGCGGTGCACCGCCAGCAGGTCGCCATCGAAGATGCCGGCATCCTGCATGCTCTGGCCCTGTACCCGTAACAGATAATCCGGCCTGTGGGTGAACAGGGCGGGGTCGATGCGATATTCATCTTCAATGTTCTGTTGCGCCAGTATCGGGCTGCCAGCAGCCACCCGGCCGATCAGTGGAATGCGAACCTGGGCGCTGGCCGGCAACTCCGGCACGGACAGGGGCAGCAGGGTGATGCCACGCGATGTGCCGGGCTCTATGTTGATCATGGCTTTTTTCTGCAGGGCCCGCAGATGGGCCTCGGCGGCATTGGGAGAGCGGAAACCAAAATGGCCGGCCAGCTCAGAACGAGTAGGAGGAAACTTATTTTTATCAATGAATTGCGAGATAAACCTAAGAATTTCTCTTTGTCTGGCGGTGAGGTCTCTTGAGCGCATGGCAAACTCCGGATGTGAATATTGACAGCTATAAATATATACAGTCATGTATATACATTCAAGTGGTTTGCAGCTTAAGGCATACTTTTTCATGGATTTTTGCAGGGGCTTAGTGCTGTCACACCGGGCTCAGCAAATCATCAGAATCGGCGAAAAACCGGGCTGGTAAGGGATCAGCAGATGCCATCAGAGGTGAGTGGTGGATAGGACTTGATTCTGGCAGGGCCTGGGAGTAAGGCATTGAATGGAATTACCAACCACCCCCGCCACCCCCGCCGCCCCCTCCTCCGGAAGAACCTCCACCACCGGAACCCGAGCTGGAACCCGGGGCTGTGGATGCTGAAGATATGGCCGAGGAAAGGGAGCCGCCAAAATCATCGCCCAGGTGATTCAGTGCGTTCATGCCGTGGAATTCCCCGCTGTACCAGCCCGGGTTGTAGCCCTGTTCACGCTGCTGTTGCGGCAGTTCCCGCTCAAAGCGCTGGCACCAGTGGTTCTGAACACCCAGGGCATAGGCGTAGGGCAGGAAGGATTCAAACACTTCCGGGGTGAGTTTGGGGGACTGCATGCGGTCCAGCCGGTCCTGTTCCGCAGTATCGAGGTACATGCGAAAGCCTTCAATCTGGTCCATGATCTGCCGGCCTGCAGGAGTAGGCGCGCGCAGCAGCCAGGTAAACAGGCCCAGCATCAGCAGGCTGAGCAGAACATACACTATCCACATCAAGGGGCTGCCGGCAAAAGCCAGCGCAATCAGACCAGCCACTATCGCGATCAACATCGGTGGCGCCAGGTAAATACTGTTCAGCTGGAATAGCCGCCCCTGGTATTCCTTTTTCAGGGCCTGCTTAAGGGCTTGCTGGGCAGCGCTGAAGTCACTGTGGTTTTCCTGCTCCATCCGTATGGAGGAACGTGCTCCCGGCAGCAAGGTATTGAGAACTTCAGTCTCACCCGCAGTCAGTTTCTGCTGACTGGCCCGGGTGTTTTCCTGGGGGTTTTTCTGCCTGAAAAGAGTGAATTCCTTGCCCGCTTCTTCGATACGCACATAGCCTTTCACGGCCAGGCTGATTACCGCTGCAGTGAAAGAATGACGCCCGAAAGACATGTCCCGGACATAACGCACCGCAGCGGGCGAGAGGCCTTGCGGCGGGGAGAATAAAGGGATGATCACACCTTTTTCAGGATCCCTGCCTACCTTATGCCAGGAACGTAAATACCAGATCAGCTGCAGCAACAAGCCCAGCAGCAAAACAATGGCGCTGCCATTATCCTCGGCAAACCAGAGAATTTTCTGCTGCAGATCGGGTTCAGTAATTAAACCCTTGGGCCAGGCCACAACTACCGATAAGCCTTCGTAAGGACCCAGTGCCCGGCTGCTGGAAAATTCCACCGTCTGGCCATCCTGCACGACCTTCTCGGCACTTTGCTCGGTAGAGCCAAATGGGCCGGTATAGGCATCGAGGCGATAGTCTTCGGTAGGAATGCTGAAGGGCAGGCTGACCCGGGCCGAGGCTTTATCGATCGGAAAGATCCAGCCATTGCCAGTGACATTCCACCAGAGCTCATCATGATCCTCGAAAAATCCCAGCTGACGATGCGTCTGAAAATGAATCTGGTATTCATGTTGGCCATGCGCCAGCATGCGGTCGGCATCGCCAATGTAGAGGCGGGTTCCATTGGACTGTTTTTGCGTATGCCAGGGCTCTTGCTGGCCATTGCGTTGCACCGAGACAACATTGAAGTCCACCCGGTAATGATTGCCCATCGGGTCTTTATAGTCGGTGGGGAAATCACGATAAATGCCACGACGAATTTGCTCTCCTTCAGCCTGCACAAAGATGGTTTCGTGAACATCAATCCGGCCGTTGTCGGCAATTATGATTTGCGAGTGGTAATTGAGGATGCGCTCTTCAGCCTGCACCAGAGTTATTGAGGCGCAGAGCAGGGCGATCAGAATTCGAAAAGAAATTTTCATCCGCCAGCCTGGTCCAGCTGCACTGCAGGAGCCTGCCGTTGGCTGGCCAGTTCAATTTCAAAAAACTCAGCGAGCCCGAAGCCGAACGGTCGCGCGATCAGCAAGCTGGGGAAGCTTTCCACCAGATTGTTGTTGTCGCGCACGCTGCCATTGTAATAACGCCGTGCAAATTGCAGCTGGTCTTCAATCTTGAACAGGCTGCTGTGCAGCTGCTGGAAGC
>JANOGQ010000583.1:0-3063 GCA_031406105.1 Lysobacterales bacterium
ATGTTGTCGTAACCCACCCCAAAATTGGCGATGATTCGCAAGCGGCTGCCCGCCTGTTGCAACTCTGCTGCGCCGATGCGATCAGCAACAGTGGGGCAGACCGCATCCGCACGGGCGATCATCGCAGCCAGTGCTGCCGCCTCCCGCTGCGCAGCATTTTCGCAGCGCAGCACATTGAACTGACGCTGCAGTCGTGATTCGACATCGTCCGTCAGCGGGCGTGTCAGTACTATTGTCGGTCTGGAGTCGGCCATGGATCAATTCTACAACTTGTCAGGCCGGGCTCTCTTGCCGGGTCCGATTTTTGCTTTTCTTTGCCGCCGAATCTGATCCCGCAATTGTGTTGTTATACCTTTTTGTCGTAAGACAGGGGAGCTAGGATTTTCCCGGTATATCAAACGCCTTATCAAGAGATTCGCTGCGGGTTTCGGATTCGTTCACTTCTTCTTCAAGCTCTTATGCTGCGGTGGCAGGAAGTTTTCGCCGGAAACAACCTTCCTGCCCGTCCTGCTTTCCAGTTCCAGCCGCGCCCGGCTTGCCAGCTACCCGCCCGTCTTGGCAGCGGTCTCGTTCTCTACCATGCCGGTCGGTGGCTTGATCGCGTTCAGCAATCTGGCGAGTAGAGAGCTCTGCCAGCGCGGTGAAAATCAATTCCGCCTCACTCATGTGGGCGCGCAGGTTCTGGCTCTTCAGGCCTTTCATACCCTTGTGGGTTTTCACGCTCACGCCCGACCACTCCTGATGAATGATGTTGGTGAGGATGGCGTATTCTTCACCTTTTTTGATGTCGTGATTTGCCCAGTAATCGGTCAGCTTGTTGCGCGTTTCCTGGCCGGTCATGCGCTGCTGGATCCACTTCTCGCTGCGCCCGTGTTTCTGCCAGGTTTCGCGGGCGCGATCCAGTGACAAGGCCGGGTCAGCCATTTCCTGCATGCGCTCGTAGCCAACCTTGGCCAGCCACAGCTTGATCGGCTCCGCCTTGGGGCTGGGAACGGACTGCACCAGGCGCAACAGGGTTTCGGCGGTGGCCCACGTCGGTGAGATAGTTCTTGCCATCAGCGGCGGTCAATTTCAGTCGGTTACATTTTGTAACCGACTCACTGCCTTCCTTGGCAAGGCGGCTTTTCAGGACTTTCCAGTAGTTTCTGGCAGCTTGATAATCGCTTTGTTAGGTTAACACCTGAATGATATCCACCACCGAGAACCACCAAATTTCGGAATTCTCTTCATAGACGCGACGGATAGCATGATCTTCAAACTGGGTGGGTAGATGTTGCATGGCTGCTCCTTTATAGCCGGCCGCTGCAGGGCAGTGGCGACCAGGATTTGTTTAATCCGTCAATCGCCAAAAAGACGAGCTGGGCGCGGTTGTCGACTTCGTTCACGATGTTCTGTCTTTATCACTGACTGACTTAGCAGCTCTGAGAACTCGATTCTGTCGTTCGGAGGCTTTTTTGATCACGTCCGTGTAAACCCGCTTTTTCTCTGCGGACGAAGCTTCGCGAATAAACGCCGAGAACGGCGTCGAGGAAACTGGCTGGGTTCTTGGCTTGCGTGTGAACATGCCCGTCAGTCTATTTCAAAAACTGGTAATTAATCACTTCTTCCTCGAGCTGCTGCGCTTCTGCGGCATAGTGGTTCTACCCCGATTCTCCGGAGAGTCGGGGGAGAACCATTACGCTTCAGCCGTGAGGTAGCAAATCTGCAACGAGTCGAAAGGAGTCTCTAGCCCCACACATCCAGCAATAACCGCTTCCAGGCGGAAAGCGGAACTGATTCGGGGTCAGGGGCCGGCAGTGTCGAGTTCTCTTATCGGCCAGGAGCGGAACCTTATGGGGTAGATTTTCCCGAACGGTGTTGGATTTACTCTGTCCCTTTACCCTGACCCCATAACTTCCAGTGTGTGATCCAGCGCCTCAGCCGCCCAGCTTACCGGGCATGCCAGCTGCCTTCAGCATGTCCAGAGCTCGCAGGCGCTGTACCGCGATGTGTTCATCGATCCGCTGTATCAAAGCCTGATACTCAGGTTCGTTTGCGAAACGGGCCCAACGCGGATCGTGGCGGATCATCGACACGTCCCGCCAACCAAGCTCATAAGCTTGCTGTAACCGGACCAGTCCCTGGGCCATGCGCCCGCGCATCGCATCGTTGATTGCCCAACGGGCCAGCGTGCGGGGATTCCGCGCAAATCCCTGATCATGCGCAGACTGCAGGGCCTGGTCGATCGCGCTCAACTGGTCCTCGGCATCGACACTTTGACCAACGTCCTGGTAAGCGTAGGCCAGCAACTGCCGAAATTCGAGCGATAAGTCGTTCTGCGAATCGATCAGGCGGAAATCCGGCTTGCGTTCCATCACGGGCTCGAGCAAGTCGATCGCTTTTTTACTATCGCCCTTGATCGCGTGGCCAGCGCCCAGGGCGAATGTCATCCAGCGTGGCAAGTCGGTCGGATTAACCCCGGTCGCCGAGATAAAGCGACGCTGGTGCTCGTCCAATTCGGTCAAGCGGCCTTGCATGATGTAGAGCATCGAGCGCCCTGCAAATACGGCTGGGTTATCAGGGCCAAGGCCCATCGCCACCGCCATTACGCCTTCCGCCTCGCTCAGGAGGCCGAGTCTCCCCAGGGAGACAGCCAGTCGCTCGACCGTAGTCGGGTTGCGCAGGGTCCTGGGATCGGCCTCGAATTCACCCAAGGTCCAGCCCAGGGATTCATCAAGCTTGCCGAAATCCGCATCGAGCGCTTCGAATTGATAGCGCAGGTAGTTCGGTTGCTGCGGCAGGTCAAGCAATCGATCGAGGGCCACACGGGCCGATGCATAGTCGCCCTGAGCAGCGTACATCGCCGCTACGTTGGTCTGAACAACTGGGTTGAGCGGATCGATTTCGGCAGTGGCCAGCAGGACCTGCTGCGCTTCCGACATGCGACCCAGCTGTGACATGGTCGATTGCAGCCAATTGCGCGCCTCAACATTGGCCGGATCGATTTCGATTGCACGCGTCAGGACGAGTTCGGACGTCGCCAGGTCGGGAGGCTGCTGCAATTGCAGCAGCAGGCCGCGGGCC
>JANOGQ010000591.1:0-10793 GCA_031406105.1 Lysobacterales bacterium
AACAGGCGGCTTCAGCCCACCGACGCCTGGCCATTCCGTGCTATCGAGCTTCAATGCTCATCGATCAGACGCATGATCTCCGCGCCAAGACGCAGGTCAGCAGTGTGGCCAAAGATCTGCCGCCGGAGCCGCCCCTCGCGATCGATCAATAGCAGGGTCGGTGTGCCCTGCATTCGGTACGCCGCCATGGTCTGCGGTATCGGCCTGCCGTCATTCGCTGGCTGGTCTACACCGACCGGGAAGCGGATGCCATATTCGTGCACGAAGGCGCGCAAGGATGTGACGGTCATCGCCTCATGATGCTCGAACACCGTGTGCAGGCCGACCACGGTCACGCCTTGCGATGCAAACAGCTCATGTATCGCTTTGAGTTGCGGAATAGCGTGACTGACACATCCCGGACACAGCATCTGGAAGGCGCAGGCAACCACAACCCGGCCACGCAGCACCTCCAGATCCAATGCAGTCGGCGTATTCAACCATTCCGAAATATGCCAGGGTGGTGCCAATGTCGGCTGATCCACGACAGCTCCTCAGTCACGCAGCCGGCTGAAGGTATAGGACATTTAGTCGACTGTGCTATCACCAGGGAAAGCATCTACCGGTAATTCAAAGGCGATTGCCAGAATGCAGGGTTCATCTGATTTACAAATTGCCTCGTGTGGCAGCTTTGCCGGACCATATGCGTAAGTCCCCGGCTTCAACACAGTCGTTTCGTGGCCATCATAGGTAACATGAAGCTCACCCGATACCAGGACCATGCGCTCTGCTGAGGTGTGCCAGTGTCGAACAGCAGTGGATTTTGCCGGCAGCTTGAAGAAAACATCTGCGTTTTCCCTTGCAGGGTCGCCTTGTAGCACTGCGATCGCACATCCTTCCGGCAAGAACGGCGGACATGGCCCCCATACCAGACTCGGGTCTTGGGACGTTCTGGCCAATGCGGTTGGTTCTGCAGTTGTCTCGGCGAGCGCAAGCCCGCTGCAGAGAAACACTAACATTGAGGTAGCGGTGTACAAATAGTTGGTCATAAGTCATCTCCAGGGTGGGTTCCAGGGCGATCTCCAAAAAGGGGCCATAAAGGGGCTGAGTACAATACTAGTGGATATTCGGAAAAAGGGGCAAAAAAAGGGGCCCGGCCAAAAAAAGGGGCCGGATACAATTAGCTGAGATTTGACTCCTGCCGAGAAGCTGGCAGCAAAATTGTATCCGGCCCCTTTTTTTATGGCTCCAAAACCTGACGTTTGCCGCCTGGCACGCCTTGAGGATCCAGAAAAGCCTTGCCTGTCATTGTCTATGCGCATACGATATGCGCATAACATGAGTTGAGCGAAAAGCATGACCGAAGCATACAACACCCAATCCCCTAAAAAGCCTACCAACGTGAGCATAAACTGCGACTTACTTGAAAAGGCCCGTGAGCTTAATATCAACTTATCCGCAACACTGGAGCAAGCACTGGCTGAACAGGTAAGGGCTGGGCAGCGCACACAGTGGCTGCGCGAGAACGCCGATGCCATTGAGGCGTACAACCTATTTGTCGAATCCAATGGCACCTTCAGTGACACTGTGAGGAAGTTTTGATGGGGCAGTTTTGTGCTTATAAGAACCCCAACCCTGGTTCACGAGCCCGATACCCCTACTTACTGGATATTCAAAGTGATTTATTGAGCGAACTGAAAACAACGATTGTCATTCCACTCTCACCGGCAAAAATTGCCGGAGCAATGAGTCTGTCAAGGCTGAACCCCGCTTTCGTTCTGGGTGGCGAATCTTTCTTTGCAATCACACAAGACATTTCCGGGCTTGACCGCCAGCATCTCGGCGCCAAAGCTTATGACCTTTCCTCTTATCGCACTGAGATAGTTGCTGCAGTGGATTTTGTGCTGTCCGGCATTTAGCGCGCCTTCCTGCTCCGTTGATGCACAAGGCCGCAATAAAGCGGAATGACCAGCATCAGCAGGCAAAGCATCACAACGCCCGACCAGCCTGACTGAGAATAGGCGAGGCCGGAGCCCGTGATTCCAGTCCAGCCGCCCACGTAATAGAACAGCACGTACAAAGCATTGGCGCGGCCCCGGCCTGAATCAAGGCTCTGGTTGAGAGCACCAACGGCGGAGGCATGCACACCGAAATAGCCGGTACAAACGGCCGCGAGAGCGATACCCACTGCCCAAAGGGAGGGAATGATGGAAATCAGCAGACCTGCGGCGATCAGCACCGCACCACCCACCATGGTGACGCCACTGCCCCAGCGATTACTGATTCTGCCGGCCATGGGCCCGACCAGAATGCCCAGCACATAGCTCAGGTACAGCGCAGTAATCCATTGCACGGGTAACGACAATGGTGGCGCTGACAGGTAAAAGGGCAGGAAGTTGAAGACTGATGAAAACACGAAAAAGGACGCAAAGGCCACCAGGAACAGGCGTAGAAGATCGGCTCGTCTGGCCATTGCCCACAGACTGATGCCCCCACTGTGGTGATGTGCAGGTGGAGCTGGCTCGCGCAGGCGGAAAACCGCGATAAAGCTTGCAATCAGAACCAGCACTGCGGCGGTGACAAAAGCATAACGCCAGTGTGCAGGGGGATGTAGCCAGCCGCCCAGCAGGCGACCTCCGAGGCCGCCGGCCACGGTAGCAGAGACGTAACTGCCCATCACCACATTGAGCCTATGCATTGGCAAACTGCGCGCCAAATAGGCAGCCAGGCAAGTCGTCAGAGTGGGGATGAACAGGCCCTGCACAAAGCGCACGGCAATCAGGGTCCAGAGGTTGCTCGTGGCGGCAGCCACCAGGCTGCAACTGGCCACCGCTATTCCACCGATCATGAGGATTCGGTGCACCGGCAAACGATCTGCCAGTATGCCAATGGGCAGGATGGAAATGGCAATACCGAGCACCACGGCCGATACTGTCAGCGATACCCGCGCGGCATCGGCAGCGAACTCACTACTGAGGATGGGCAATACGGGTTGGGTTATATAAACCGTGCTGAAGGCCGCAGCCGCCACGAAAAATACGACGAATTGCAGGGGCAACCTGTTGATCAGTGCGCGCAGTGTTGGCATATAGATTTGGGGTCAGAGTAAAAACTCGCTGCGATCAATTCCAGTTACTGCATGGCCAATGAGCCTTTATTCTGACCTCAAACATACCTGCATGGCCAACGAGTCCTTATTCTGACCCCAAACACCCCAAACATGCCAATGGCAGCGACGGGGCCCAAGCATTGTCGGGAGGCTCTCACCTTAAGCCCAAATATTCAGGTACTGTATGGCTATCAGGACTTACTCTTAGCCACATCTCAATCATGAGCACAACCATGAACTCAGCCATTCATCGACCCCTGATTGTTTTTCTAAGCTGCCTGCTGCTCAGTGCCTGCGCCACCAGCCCCACCGGTCGCAAGCAACTGATGCTGGTGTCGGAAGACACCGCCATCAGTTCATCGGCCCAGGCCTATGTGCAGGAAATCGGCAAAATCCAGAAAGAGGGAAAGCTTTCAACGGACAAGGCAACGATCCAGCGTGTCAACACCATCACCCAGAAGCTGGTGGCCCAGGCCGTGGAGATGCGGCCGGATTCTGCCGACTGGAAATGGAGCGTGGCGGTCATCGATGATCCGGAAACGGTGAACGCCTGGTGCATGGCCGGCGGTCGCATGGCCATTTACACCGGGCTGATCCAGCAAATCAAGCCCACCGACGACGAACTCGCACAGGTGATGGGCCATGAGATCGGCCATGCACTGGCTAATCACACGGCTGAGAAGATGTCGATGTCCATGGCCAGCAGCATTGGTGTGCTGGCCGTTGGTATAGCATCAGACAATCATGTTGCAGCGGGTGCCGGCGCTGCCGCTGCCGCGGCTCTCGCCATTACCCTGCCCAATAGCCGCACGGCCGAAACTGAAGCAGATGAAATCGGCATTGAACTCGCTGCCAGGGCTGGTTATGACCCGGATGCCGCAGTGACGCTCTGGCGCAAGATGAACAATCTGCCGGGTGGCACGCCACCGCAGTTCCTCAGCACCCATCCCAATCCGGCCAACCGTGAAAAAACCCTGGCTGGCCTGGCCCCCATGATGGCACCCTATTATGAAGCGGGCGGCACGCGGCCCAGCCGACCGGTACAGATGGTCAACGCTGCGCGCTGATACGACGAATGGCATCAGTCGCAACGGAAACACAGCCAGGGGCTGAACAAGGTCCTGGCCTGAGACGCATACTCGGTGGCGGTTTTGCCATCGCTGCCGGGGTTGGCACCATGGTCGGCCTCGGCATCATGCGCACACCGGGCGAGATTGTAGCTGTCATTCCCAATCCCCTGCTCTACACCGGGCTGTGGCTGGCAGTCGGTCTCTTCGCCCTTTTAAGTGTTGCCGTAGTTACCGAGCTGGTCGGCATGACTCCTCGCTCCGGTGGCTACTACGTGCTGTTGAAGCGCTCATTGGGTCCCTTCCCCGGCTTCCTGATGGGCTGGGTGGACTGGCTCAGCTTTCCCGCCGTAATTGCGCTCAAATCCATTGTGCTGGCGGAATACCTGGCGCTGCTTTTTCCCGCTTTACTGGGCTGGAAAGTGCTGCTGGCCCTGAGCATCACGTCCGTGTTTGCGGCACTGCAGCTGCGCGGTGTGGTGCTGGCCTCAAGAGTGCAGCAAATTGCCGCCACCGGCATGGGCCTGATCGTAATTGCCCTCGCCTTGGCCCTGTTGCTGGCCGGACCCGTTGCCGATCATGAAGGTTTAAGCCAGGTGATCGCCGAACCTGGCCTGAAGGAACTTGGCCTGGTGATTGCCGCCGTGGTATTTACCTACGATGGCTGGCTGATCCCAGCCTACTTCGGTGGTGAAGTTCGCGGTGGAGGCAAGGCTTTGGCCAATGCCTGCATCCGCGGCTTGTTGCTGGTGATGGTGTTGTATGTTTTTCTGAATGCCGCGCTGGCTTTCAGTGTGCCGCTGGCGGCTTTGGCAGGCCACGAACTGGCACTCTCGGGTGCACTGGACCTGGCCTGGGGTGAGGGCAGCGGCCAGTTCGTCATCATTGCTGCGGTGTTGTTCCTGCTGGCTCACCAGAACATCAACTACATGTCCGGCCCGCGAACATTGTATGCCCTGGCGCAGGATGGCTTCTCCACCCAGCGTGCCGGCACCGTTGGCAAATACGGTAACCCGGTGTTTGCGGTATTTCTGACCTGGGTTGGCGCTGCTGTCCTGATCATAGCGGGTGGTTTCGAATTTCTGCTCAATCTCTCTGCTTTGTTTTTTGTGGTGTTGTACTCTGCCCTGATGATTGGCGTGCTGGTGCTTCGGCATCGCGAACCGGATGCTGAACGCCCGCATCGCGCCTGGGGCCATCCCTACAGCACCGTGTTTTGCCTGCTGGCCTGGATCGCGATTGCCATTATCATGGCGGTTGCTGCGCCCGACAGTGCGCTGAGCGCAGTACTGATGACAGCCGCCTCCGTGCCGATCTATCTGGCTGTGCAATACTGGCGAGGGAAAAATACCTGAAATTATGCGAGCGCTGATGGTCATCACCCTGCTGCTACTGCCCTCACTGCTTCCGGCAGCCGGTGGCGTGGTGATGGAGGGCGAGCAATGCACCATGCACATCGATTTCTACAGCACCCGCTTCACAGCCTACCAGCCCAACAGCCAGGGCAGCCAGGAGTTCTGCGACGAGCTGCCCGACACTGGCCTCACGCTGTTCGCACTGGATTATCTGCACCCCAGCCTGAAGCTGGTACCGGTAGACTTTCGTATCATCCGCAATACCACCGATCAGGGGCGCTTTGCCCTTTGGGAAGACGTCGCGAAACTGGGCGATCTACAAGCGCTGACTGTGTTCTATAAGGGGCCAGCAATCGAGGGCGATGCGTCCTTGCAGGTCGAGTATGAATTTGCCGAACCGGGCGCATACATCGGCATCGTTACCGCCGGCCACCCCAGCAGTGATCAGGTTTACCGTTCTGTGTTTCCTTTCGAAGTGGGCAAACCGCGTTACCAGGCAGCACTGCTGGCCCTGGCCATAGGGGGTTTACTGCTGTTGTATGGCTGGCGGCGGCAAGTGGGCATCAGGCAAACTCAGGGTACAAGCTCATGAAGCGAAGGAATATTTGGTGGATAGTGGCTTTGGCTCTGGCGTTTGGGTGTTACCCGCCGCAGTGGTATCCGCAGTCCATCAAACGTTTTCAGACCAGCCTGTTCGGCGCGCCGGCGGATCGGCCGCTGCCCGCCTCCAAGGCACACGATATGTCGGCCGACATGCACGGCGGCATGCACGCACCCACAGAGCCACCGGAAGTGTTTTGCCCGGAAGATCCCGAAAACTGGCGCGCAGCTCATACCATTGAAGGTGTGGAGATCGAGGCCTCCGAGCCATGCGTGGCCGACAACCCCTGGCTGGTGGCCGCTTCGGTGAAAGGCACCAATAAGGTTTCAGCTGAAACGCTGATGCGAAGTGGCCTGACGCCCGATGCGGTGGAAATCGGCCGCGATCTCGATGGCGATGGCGATCCGGATGAAATCCACATCCGTCTGGAAGTTGCTGAACTGAACGGTGCCTCGGCCATCAGCAATACGCCGGTTACCCGTTATGCCATAGCGCCTGGTGTGGAACCGGGCTTGTGGGTGTTTGTGCCCAAGCTCACCGGCATGGCGGTTGAGAATTTCGAATCACAACAGGCGCGGCCCGAACTGCGGCTGCCCTCGCCTGCTATCCGAATTGAGCAGGGCGACGTGGTAAGGATCACCCTGGAAAACAGCCACTACATGCCGCACACCATTCACCTGCACGGCGCCGATCATCCTTTCGTGGATGTGAACGGCGAGGGCAATGACGGTGTGCCGCTGGTGAGTGAAATTCCGGTGCTGCCTGGCGCGGCGCGCACTTATGAGCTGTCACCCCGCCATTCCGGCACCATGTTCTATCACTGCCATGTGCATGCGCATGTGCACATGCAGATGGGCTTGCAGGGCTTGTTCATTATCGAAGAAAACCGCCCCAACAACTGGCTGCAAACCCTCAACCTCGGTGCCGGGCAGGTGCGGGTGCGTTCCGTTGCTTCGCGCGAGAAATACACCAGTGAATTCGATCTGCATTACATGGATATGGACCGCCAACTCGGGGAGCGCATTCAAAAGAGCAATGACCCGCGCATCATTACCAAATCCATGCACAACGACTATGCCATCAATGATGCTACCCAGGATTATTTCACCATCAACGGTCGCTCCTTCCCTTACGCCTTCCGCGAATCGCTGGTGGTAGGCAGCGAGGGTGATCTCATCAAGCTGCGGGTGGTGAATGGCGGCGAAAAAGGCCTGGCTTTACACACCCACGGGCATAAGTTCACAGCAACGCATCGCGATGGGGTGGAGATACCCGAGGTGGCCCGTTCACCGCAGGACGTAGCCTGGATGGCCACTGCACAGCGACTCGACCTGGATCTGGATATGACCAACGATGGCCTGCATGCCGATGGGCCGGGGATCTGGATGTTTCATGATCACGAGGCCAAGGGCATGACGACCGATGGCATAGGCCCGGGTGGCAACAAAAGCGCTATTGTCTACCGCGAATATATGAATGCAAATGGCTGGCCCAAAATTCAGGGTATGTCCTGGGATGCATTTTTTACTGCCGCATACTACCGCAAGGAAATTCCCGTCTGGAGCAGCTATTTGCCCGGCCTGCTGGATGATGCCGGTGAAGATCGCTGGCTGCTGTGGCGATTGCTGGGCCTGGCTCTGGCACTGGGAATGCTGCTGGCCCTGATGCTGAAAGCGCTGGTGCGTTGGCTATTGGCCCCATGAAGCCTGGCACGTATTTGCAGCTGCTTTTCTGCTTGACGTTTGCGGCTCAGGTGCAGGCCCAAGCGCAGCATCAGGACCATGCCGCGACCAATCAGCCTGCAGATCCCAGCGAAGATTCTGGAGAAAGTGATGGAGCACATCATGACCATCACAACATGACGGTTGATGCAGAAGGTGCGGTGATGAACGAGAACCTCAACACACTGCCACGGAATTGCACCGAAATCAGCCGCGACTACCAGTTCACCGTTCGCGCCGGCCGAACTTATGCCAATAACGAGCCCGGCATGATTTTTGGCATGAGTGAGCCGGAAATTCGCGTTGAGCCCTGCAGCCGCATCGAGCTCACCTTCATCAATGAAGATGAAGTGCGGCACCAGTGGATGGTGCACGGCTTGCCGAAGTATCTGTATCCGGCTGGCATGTTCCACATTGAGGTGGTGGGCGGTGCTCAGAAAACCGGTACCTTCATCGTACCGGGTGATGACCAGACTTATTTGCTGCACTGCGATATTGCGCAACACATGGAAAAAGGCATGCGCGGACAGTTGGTTGTCGGCCGCGGAAGCGGTAATCTGTGGGCTGTCAACGGCATCAGTGATGATTTTATCCGCTCGTCTTATTTACCCCGCAACACTGGCTGGTGGCTGGCCGTCGCTTTGCTGGCTGGCTTCGTCGTGGCGTTGAAATTCAAGAGCTTCAGGTAAATCATCAGCACGCTTTACCCGGCAAATCCGCAGCAGTGAGAAGAATTGAGGAATTATGCGCACGTCAGTTACCAAGCTTGAACGCCAACTCGCCAATGCCAGCAACTATGCACAATGGCTCGAAGCGGCCGAGGAGCTGGACAAACTGAGTGGCCAGTATCAGTGGCGACTGGAAGAGGCATCAGAAGATTACGACAACCGCCTGATCAAATCGCGGGTTGAGGTGCTCAAAGGTTTGCGGCGACGCAAGGACTACGACCAGATGGTGTTCCGACTGCGCGAGGAATTGCACGGCAACATCGGCAATATGGCTAACCCGGTGCTGTACCAGAAAGCTCGCTCTGGGACGAAGCAGCTGATCAACCAATACCTCGATGAAGTCTGCAGAACGCTGGACATGCTGTGCGACAGCAATGTGAAAACCCTGCCACCTTCCCGCAAGCGGCGTTTTTTCAACCGGGCGGCTCGTAGCTTTGGCCGCTCAGCCATCCTTCTCAGTGGTGGTGCATCGTACGGCCTGTTTCACATTGGTGTGATTGAAGAATTACTGGAACAGCAACTGATGCCCGAGGTGATTACTGGCTCCAGCGCAGGCGCGATTGTGGCGGGTTTCGTGGCCACCCATACCGACGAAGAACTGGAACAGGCGCTGCTGCCGGATGTGCTGAAGTATCAGTGGGTGCGGACCATTGGCATACGCGATTTATTCAAGGGTGAAGGCGTGCTGGATGCCGGGCAATTGCGCAAGGCCATTGATCGCAATATTGCCGATATGACCTTTCTGGAGGCTTATGAAAAAACCGGCCGCATACTCAATATCTCGGTATCACCTGCTGATCCGCATCAATTCCCGCGACTGCTGAATTATCTCACTTCACCCAATGCGCTGATCCGCCATGCGGCACTGGCCTCGAGTGCAGTACCGGGCCTGTTCCCGCCGGTGCAACTGCGGGCCCGGAATTATGCGGGCAAATCCGTACCCTACATGCCGCAAAGCCGCTGGCTGGATGGTTCGGTGCATGAAGACATACCCAAGGAAAAAGTGAATCGACTGCACAATGTCAATCATTACATTGTCAGCCAGACCAATCCATTGGTGTTGCCTTTCCTCAATGGCGGGCTGGAAAAAACCGGTGTTTTGCCTTTCCTGCAGGAGGTTGTGGTACGCGGCCCGATGTTGCAGGTGGAGAACATTCTCGAACTGGTCAACCGGCATTTTGAAGTGCCCGGCATGAGTTCAGTGCTGAAAAAAGCCCATGCCCTGGTGAAGCAAAACTACAGCGGTGATATCACCATCTTTCCGGACAGAAACGATATTGAAGTCAGCAAAGTGCTGTCCAATGCATCTGAAAAGGAAGCGAAATTATTGATAGAAGCTGGCCGCCGGGCCACCTGGCCCAAGATTGAGCGCATTCGCAACACCACCCAGATCAGCCGCTGTTTCAGCGGCTGTCTGGAGAGGTTGGGTGAGCGCTACCACTACGTCAAGCGTTGAGCTGATTCTCGCAGTGCAAATTATTCGGCAACCTGGCGCCAGCCGAGATTCTCGCGCCAGCTGGCAATGACCATTTCAGGTGGGCCCGCCTGGTAGACAGTTTCCGGTCCCACATCACATTCTGGGCTCCACATCGCCTGTCCCGCGTCATCCAACAGAGCATGTGCCGCCCACATGGCATCGCAATCGAACTTGTACAGGGCAGTGCCACCACCGGTAAATTCAGCATTCACCTCACCAAAATCTTCGCCATCGAGATCGTGGGCATTAAGCAGGACTACCGACCCGCCGTGGTCACCGCCGGTGCCGCCGCCGATTGATTCAAAAGTACCACCCAACACGAGGATCAGACCCTTGAAAGCGGGAGTGCCGTTCCAGTTCAGATTGCCATTAACCACCAGTATTCCTGCGCCGGAAATATTGCCTCCAAACTCAACATCGCCTTCAATGTAGGTAATCTGCGGGTCGCCAACGGATCCGTAGTCCGAATTACCGTTATCGACATAGGGGTTACCATTGGCGCCAGCGAGTACGCAGGCGGTCTGGCAGGTGCCAGCACCCTGTGCCGCCGAGGCAGCTTGCTTCAGGTTCACACGGAACGCTTCGACGGTGTCGACGCCATCCCACGGAGCACCCGGATCAGCGAACTCAATTCCGCCAAAGTAATTGCCTATCCGGTTGCGACGGATAGCCGCGGTGATTTGGTTCGCAGCAGCCTGGCAACCCGCGGTAATGGCCGGTTCACCATTGCCATCCACCTGAAAGGCGTTTGAATTC